>JAJZNY010000432.1 GCA_021852245.1 Planctomycetota bacterium
ATGCCACCAGCGTAAATGGCTGCAGAAGCCCCTCATAATAGGTGACCCGACAAAGAGCCCCGACCCGATTCAGGCTCAGCAGCGGTAGAACGGCAAATTCCACCAGTGCCAAGGTCATCATCGAACCTGTCAGCATGAAAAATATCACCATCCACATTCGGGTGGTGATTTCCTCACGGGCGACATAATTGGCATAATGTTCGGCAACTCCATGGTTCCCTTTTGATGCCGTTGCAGCAATGTTTGCCGTCTGATGCGCCGCCGCCAGGAAGTGGGCGTGTAAAAATATAAACACGATGGATAGCGCGGTACAGATTGCCAGTACTATCAGAAAGATTTTTTGGGTTTTACTCAAATTTCAGGTTTCCTTTTTACCGCGAAACACATCACCATTCAGGCGAGTCGTCTCATGTGTCTATCGAACGATCTCAATTCGGCCGGTCGCTTCAATACCCGGTGCCGGTTCCTCGATGACGCTCACAATGTATCCGGCGTAACGTTGCTTCAGCAAATCAAGCAATCTCCGGCAATTTTCTGCAGATCCTTGAACCAACAATTCCACTCGGCCGTCTGGCAGATTTCGAACCTGGCCCGAGAGTGGAAGGCTCCGAGCCAAATCCACACTGCTTTGACGAAATCCTACCCCCTGCACCCGACCCGTGAAATAGACCCTTCGGCATTCTAACATAATCATTCTCGGACTTTCACCGAACTTTCCTTTAGTTTATTGGCCACGGGTAGCCGATGTAAACAGCAAGCTGTGTTTCGTCCGCCGGGAGCAGTCGGCAGTCATTTCGCCGACGCGAGAGCTTCGATGCCGGTCTGGCGGATGAGTTGGGAAGACGCTTTGCGCCCAAATTGATTGCAGTGCCGGTGCGACTATAATCTCGGGGTTGGTTGAGGAATCCTGACGCCATGATTTATTTCGGATCCCAGAGGCGCTCGCGGTTGGAAACGTACGAGCAATTTCGCCAGCGATTGCTGGACGAAACCAGCGCTTTTATCGAGTGGGGGCTCAAAAACCCGCATCGCGTGCCGCGGATTCCAACCCATCAGGTCGGCCTGGGGCAGTTTTCGCAGCGGATCAAAACGGTCTTCTGGAATTATGTCTTTGAGCAGGAATTTGAACCGCCGGGTTTCTGATCGGCGTCATTGAGCAAAGGCAACATACATTATGCAGTTCACCGCCCGCATTGCACGTTTTGAGCGCCGTCGTCCCATGATCCTCGTATTTTTGTGTCTGATTTTCGCGGCCCTCTTCGCATGGGATGGGTTTGTCAATTGGCCCGGCCACGATGATCGTATGGTGCATCGCATGCAGCATTCCACCAGCGTTGATGCTCGCTACAAGAAAATGCTTGCGACATGGCCCGGCTGGAATCACGCCACTATGGCGGAACGCGCTCATTACGACCACATCGTCCATCTGCTCAATTTCTCCGGTTGGCATACCGTCACCGATATCGAAAACCAGCGCTGGATTGCTCTGGGTATCGGCGTCGTGGCCGCTTTCGGGGGCTTGTGGTGGTGGCGGGTGAGCCGACGGAAGATCGTTGCCGACGATTCAGGCGTGACCCTCAGCAGCGGCCAGCGAATCACCTGGAATCAGATCAAACGCATCGATAACCGTAATTGGATTTCGCAGGGGATTGTGGATATTGACTATGAGCTGTCCGCAGGAAACATCAAGACGGCCCGTTTCGATTCGCTGATATTTGACGATCTCGGCCCACTCCTCAATTCGGTGGCCGAGCATGCTCCACATGCGGAGATGATCAATCCTCCGGACTTTGAATCTCAACCAATCTGATGTTGCCGGCCAAATTCAGGGCAGCGGGGACAGCGTTACCCACCCATTTTTTCAGCGGCATTCTCGATATCTCTCAATTCGTTGCGACAGGGTCGTGGCATTTTCGGCCCATCTCAACCCACCGTTACAACCTTCGTAACTTTGTTATGATGTCGCGCTATAGCGGTTCAGGCATCTCCCCGCTGGCTCAATAAATCCCTGCGGGATCCCATGGCAGGAGCGTGGTCAATGAAATCTAAATTACCCCGTCGTGATGTATTAAAATTCATGCTGCTCGCATCGGCGGGCGGTCTGGTTCTGCCGGGCAACGCTCCCTCCGCGTCGGCGGCAGAACTCCCCACCGGGCAGCCGTTTTCCCATCCGCACCGGATCCGCTACGACGGGAAATCCTTATTCGTCGAAGATAAACCTTTTTTTCTCTGCAGCGGATGTTTCCATTATTATCGCTGTCCCAAACCGATGTGGCGTACCTGCGTAGCGACCAGGATCATCACGGCAAAGGGATCGGGCCGGAGCAGATCAACAGCCTCACCCAGTTCTGCATCGAGAACGGCGTGACCATAATGAATTATTACATGCTCTTCGGTGGGACCAATTTCGGACCCCGACCCGGACGCCGCATCTGCTTTCGTGGCACCGCATGGAGTTTTCTCTCCCGCCCGTGAATCCAGACATCTGGCTGCCGTGGTGCCTTAAAATTCAAGCCGTTGGAACGGGCTTCATTTACCTCAACGGGCACACTTACGGCCGCTTTTGGCAGGATGGCGGACAGCGAGAATATTACCTTCCCGAATGCTGGCTTAACCCGCACGGAAAAGGTAAAAACGTTATTGCCTTGTGCCTGCGGGCCGTGGACAAACCGGCGCAAATCCTCTCCGCCTCGGTTGTGCCATACAAGGTATATGCAGAACGCCGCCGATCGTAATCGCCGGGCTTGGGTCGCTCGATCGTGCCGGCGGACCGACATACGCAGCTGGTGTGTGATTCAAAACAGCGCACCGAGCTTGATGACTTCCGGCGCCGGTTCCGATTCGTCGGCAAGATTGGCCTCATGTTCAAGCAATGCCTTCTTGAGTTCCGGTCCCCAATGGTAGCCGCCGATCCGCCCGTCGGATTGAATCACCCGATGGCACGGGATCAAGACGGCAATGGGGTTGGCGCCGCAGGCCTGGGCAACCGCTCGCGAGGCATTGGGCATCCCGCATGCGCCCGCAAGCTGTTTGTAAGTAATGGTTTTTCCGTACGGAATTTTCAGTAACTGAGTCCAAACCTGCTCCTGAAACGGCGTGCCGATGGCGTGCAGATTCAATCGCGACGGTTCGCTGCGGGTTTCAATGTGGCGGACGATCTGCTTGAAGTCCCGCCGCTGGGAAGCTGATGCCGTCACCAGCAGAGGCGGACCCGCATATGCGCTGATGATGGCACGAATCGGAGCCTCATTTCGACCAAATCCTAGATATATCAATCGTCCCTCGAAATATCCCCCCATGATCGGTCCAAACCGAGATTCCATGCACACCGTGTAAACCATCGGACATTCGATGATCAAGTCCATAAATTCTCCTTGAAAAATACGACCCGGCCTGGATCGTCGGCTAATCCAGGAATGTTCGCATATCAATGGCGTCAATTTCTGATTCCGTCAATTCGCGATCCATCCGCCTTGAAGCCGCCTTCAAGCTCCGCCGAATGCCTGATTTGGAAACCTCGCCATCATCCGTCGGCAAAAATCCGAAAACCCTCAACCAGAATTCCGTATCAGCTGCTGACGGTGTCGGCATTCTTTTGGCAGCCGGTTCCTGTGTCCTGTTCTCCTGTCGCCGATGCGAGTAAACTTGCTGAAGAAATGTACCGCAATGGAGCGTTCGCACGCCGAGCTTTTCCGCCCGCGACCGCAGTTGCCGATCATCCGTTACCACACAGATATCCCGCCGTCCCGTTGATGCTTTACATAATGCAATAATGGCATCATCGGCAGAGCGGCCCCGCCCCGCCCATTTCAACTCAATCGCTTCGTAATCGCCAGCCTGCGGCTCCTGCGGTTTACGAACGCCATCCATTACCAGAGTGAGTTTCATCCCACGGCATACACTGCAAAATTGGTTCAGGGACAGGCCCGTCACTTTACCGCGGCGACCGGCTGCCGCGTGCATGAGGTTGTAGGCATCGACAATTAACATCCCGACACCCTTCTCGCGTGCTACCGCGTTTGCTTCTCTACCCCGTCCTGATAGACCACGCGCCCCTGCAGCACCGTCATTTTGATTCTTCCGTGCACCTTTCGGCCTGCAAATGGGGTGTTGCGTGATTTCGATTTAAACCGCGCCGGATCAATCGTCCATTCTTCATCCGGATCAAATACGGTCAGGTCCGCCCATCCACCCAACCTCAGCGTTCCGACGTTTTCCTGTTGAATAACCCGGGCTGGATTCACAGTCATCAAAGCGATCATTTTCGGCAGGGAGATATGCTTGCGCCGCACCAGCGCCTCAAGATAGAGGGGAAAGGCCGTCTCAAGCCCCACGATACCGAAGGGTGCACGATCAAATTCCTGTTCTTTTTCCTCGCGAGCATGCGGTGCATGGTCCGTGGCAAGCACCTCAATCGTGCCATCCGTCACCCCGGCGATGCAGGCGTCCACATCCGCCTGTGTACGCAACGGTGGATTCATCTTGGTATGGGTGTCATATTCGGCGCAGGCCTCTTCAGTCAGCAGCAGATGGTGCGGAGCCACCTCTGCGGTAACACGCTGTTGATTGGCTCGCGCCTGCCGCACCAGTTCCACCGCGCCCGCCGTGCTGATGTGCTGAACGTGATACCGCGCTCCGATGGTGCGGTTCAGGATCAGGTCTCGGGCGATCATCAATTCTTCCGCCGCCGCCGGAAGACCCGTCAGTCCCAGCCGATTGGCCGTCAGGCCCGCATTCATCGGCCCGCCCGAAAGCGTCGGTTCCTCGCAATGTTGGCTGATAAGCCCGTCGAACATCTTGACATACTGAAATGCCTTGTTCATCACCGCCGCTGATCCGACTCCCACACCATCATCGCTGAAGCCGACCGTACCGGCTTCATGCATGAGGCGGAGTTCCGCCAGTTCTTTCCCCTCTCTCCCTTTCGTGATGGCACCAAACGGCAGCACCCGGCAAAGGTCCGCCCGCCGAGCCTGGTTCAGGACAAATTCAATCTGCGCCGGATCATCCAATGCGGGATTGGTATTCGGCATGCAGCAGACCGTGGTGAAGCCGCCAGCCGCCGCCGCCGCCGCCCCGGTGGCAATCGTCTCTTTATGCTCCTGGCCCGGTTCGCGAAAATGAACATGAATATCAATAAATCCGGGTGACAGGTACTGACCCTTAAGATCAACCACCTTCGCTTTCGGCGCATGGCCTTTAAGGCCGGTTCCGCATTGAGCGATCCGGCCGTCCACCACCAGCAGTTCTTCCTCCCGCGGACGAGATCGGTCAGGGTGAATCAATTTCCCGTTGGTAAATAATGTCGGTCTGCTTTCCATCGCCGTGACAGTATAGCCGATGCGGCTGGACCTGACGCGGATATCCCGGGAAGACTTAAACGGCGGCAGGTTCGGCCGCAAACTGGCTCTCGCAGATTCGCCGATATCCGGCACAGGTTGAGAGCAGATCCGCGTGCGTGCCCAGGCCGATGATCCTGCCATGATCCAGGCAGACGATGATGTCAGCCCCCACAATGGTGCTCAGGCGATGGGCAATGACGAATGTCGTGCGACTGCGCATAAAGTCCTTCAGCGCCAGATTAATCTTCTGTTCGCTATCCGCATCAATCTGGCTCATCGCCTCATCGAGCAGCAGAATCGCCGGGTTACGCAATATCGCACGTGCAATCGCAATTCGCTGCCGCTGCCCGCCGGAAAGCCGTACGCCCGATTGGCCCACGAGTGTGTTGTATCCTTCAGGTAACTGCGAAATAAATTCGTCCGCGTAGCTCTGCCGGCTGGCCGCCAGCACGGCATCACGATTGGCGTGTGGAGTGGCGTAGGCAATGTTATTGTAAACCGTATCCGCAAACAAAATGGTATCCTGAGTCACCAATCCGATCTGCTTTCGCAGCGACCGCAGCGACACACCTGCAATATCCGTTGAATCGATGAGGATTCGTCCGGCGGTGGGGATCAGCAATCGCGGAATCAGTGAAAGCAGGGTGGATTTGCCCGATCCATTGGCGCCGACAATCGCCGCGGTCTGTCCCCGGCGCACGGTGAAATGAATATCCTGCAGCACCGGCTCGGGTGAACCTGCATACGCAAAATGCACCCCTTCAAACGTGATCTCTTTCGAAAGCGGTGGAAGTGCTGGCAATGGTACGGCGGAGCTTTCCTCCACCGGTTCATCAATAATTTCAAAAATCCGTGTGGCCGACGCATTTGACTGCTGCAATTTTGAATTCACATCCGAAAGCTTCCGGAGCGGTTCGAAAATGGCCGCAAAACAGGCCAGCAGAAAGATGAACGAATCGCGATTGATGGAATGGCTCAGCACCAGCTTCGCAGCAATCAGCACGGGAATGCAACCGAGCACGATGGTTAGCGTTTCGATCGTGGGGCGGGAAAGCGAGGTGTAGTGCGCCAATCGCGCCTGCTGGTCGTAAAGGTATCGATTGACCTTGCTGAAGCGTCGTCGTTCATATCCCTGCCCGTTATGAGCCTTGACGATACGCACACCCAGCAATGTTTCGCTGATAATCCCCAGCATGTCCGACCATTTTTCCAGCCCCTTCCGGCTGGCTCGCCGCATCCGCTTGGAGAATTTGCGGATGATCACACCGATGATCGGCAAGATCACCATCGTGCCGACGCATATCCGCCAGTCAATGAGCAATGCCACAATGCCCACCGCCAGCGCCTTCATCGGTTCCAGCATCGTCTTGCCAAGCAGCGTGGTAAGCCCCTCGGTAAGTGTATTGGTATCCTGCGTCAGGCGACTGGTCAGATCGGTCGTGCCGTGCTTCGAAAAATACTGCATCGGCAACTGCAGAATCCGATTGTGCATCCGCCGGCGCAGGTTAATCACCACTTTCGCCGCCAGCGTCATGCTGATGTATTGCTGCATGTACCGAAACGCACTGCCGACAATGCACAAAATCACAAATACCACCATCACCCAAAGCAGGCACCACCAGCGGCTCTGGGGCAGGGCGCTGATCGCATCAACAAACAGCCACATGTACCAGTGCGTGCCGGGCATGGTGATTGTCGGCTGCGCGATCACATTTCCACTGCTCGATGCGATTGTGAGGTGAACACGGGCATAATCTGCCGTGTGGGCCAATATCCGCATCATCCCCTGCCAATGTCGGCTCACCGCGTGCGCACCGGCACCGGCTGACACCACCGCCACCTGCGTGATGCGGTCACCGGGGCTTAATTTCGCCAGCGCAGCCGGAGTGGCATGGCCCACACGTGAGATGATAATCGCCAGTGTCTTGGCGTGAACCGATTGGTCCAGATCCATCAACCCCATGTGCAGGCGGCTCTGCGCCGCCGCCTGATCGGCCCATCCGTGCACCCCCTGCGTGGAGATAAATATTTTCATCACCGGCAGCAGCGTCGCAATTCCCGAAGCGTAGGAAAGCCCCACACCCAGGGCGCAGAGCAGCCCCAGTACAACTCGCCAGCGATACGGCCAGACACCCTCTAAAACTCTCAGCAGTGGTTTCATCAGTTCCTCTGATCGCGGCATTTCCGCCCCGCGATCTCAAACCATTTAACATACCACCAAATTATGCTCTTGACATGAGTATCAAATAGCGCAGCGACGGACTCGAAGCCAACGGGCTCGATATAACGCGACGGGCATGTTGTGAATTCTTTCAGGTGCTGTGGTTTACGCTCGGCAGGTTCCATGCGCACAAAGATTGCGCATTCCGATTGCCGCTCTGACGAGGGCAACGGGATATTTCGGCATCCGTGAGAGGAAATTCTACTTCTCAGAGAGTGCTGTCACGCGGTCCGGCATGGTCGTGAAACCTCTACATCAGTGGTTTTCAATTTAATAACCAAGGCTCTGAGTGTATCGGATTTGATCCTTGCGGATCGGGCTGCGATCCTGCTCGCTGTGTAAACCAAAAGACTGCGTGTGGATTGCAGTTTCGGGCGGCGAGAGCAGGTATTTCCAGCAGCGGATACCGAGCCGACAGCAACTTCCAGGCGGCGGCTCATCTGCATCAGCTCTTAGAACCGTGCGGAGCGCAAAAGGAGGGCGACAACGGCCCAAAGCCGATATCGCCCTCGCGTTTTATTTCGCCGTCAAAAATGAAAGGTTATTTTTTCTTATCTTTGTATGGCGAAACATGGCGAAGTTTGCCACGGCGTGGTTT
>JAJZNY010000050.1 GCA_021852245.1 Planctomycetota bacterium
TCGGCACGATGAGCACTTTGGCATCGTTGAGCGTTATGCCGTAGACACCCAAAAAATCGCCCAGATGCCCCTTCACCAGCTCCACGATTTCATGAATTTTCTCATTGATCCGCTCCATCGGTGTGACCTGCACGATCTGATTGATGGCCTGCTCCACCACCGGGCCGGCGTATCCTGCAACCTCTTCGGTAAGAATCGAGTGCTTGGTGAAGGGCATATGCGTAACGAGCTTCAGTGCGCCCTCTTTGGTGTCCACATGAACATAATATTCCACCTGGTAAGACATCTCAGCCATTTCGGCTGAGGTGGCCACCCCGGTATTTCGTACGAGTAATTTGGCGCGATTGACGTACAACACCTCGTATTGCCAGGGTGACTGGCCGCCAAAAAATGCGGGAACAAAACTCCCGAGAATAGGTTTATCCGGAGTTTGAATGGGGAATTGCCCCGTGTCGTAAACACCCAACACCGCCCCGCGTGATTTCAGGACCCCAAAGTGATTGGCTTCGACGGTCAGCAGGCTTCCGGAAACAATATTTTGATCCGGATAATGATAAGCGAGTGTATCAGGCCCCATCACATCCACGCCATCGCCTGTCAACGTTGAAATAACCTGTCTGGTCAATCCCATGTGATACCCCTTTAAGCTTGGTTGATCAAAACAATTAAAACTATCCTGATTGCGATTTACTCCGAGCCGGCGACCAAGAGCTTAAAACGCCTATTTTTTCCGAAGTATGACTCCAATCCAATCGAGGGTAAGAATATCCTCAAGCCCTCGACGGCGTCAATTGTCGGCAAAACCCTGATATCGGCGCGGCAGTTTTTCGGGGTGATCGCTAAAGCGCGAAGATGATGGCCCTCATTTGCAGCTATGGAACTTAGCTCAGGCAAAGAAAAGAGGTGTTGGAAGGCGGGCTCCATTGGTCATCGGACGTATTGACACGAATTACCCATAACGCTGCCGTGAATCGAGCTTTCCGCAGGCAGAACGATCGATTACCATACGAATGCATACATCCGAGGGGTATTCTGGGGGTATCCGATGCGCCAACGTTTTTTGTCATTCTACCTCGTGGCTCTGACTGTTGTTTTGTGCAGCAGCCGTGCCGTTCTGGCTTCCGCTTCCAGACTGCTTTCAAAAATTCCCACCAACAGTCGGTTGGTGGTGTATATAAAGAACCTACGAGGGTTCGATGAGGCCATGCGGGAAATGGCACGCGCGGTGGGCGGCGAGCAACAGGGGCAGGATAACGTCACTCTTTTGCAGCGGGCCTTTGCATCAATGGGGCTAACCCGCGCGGTTGATCCGAATGGCAGTCTTTTGATTGTAGTGCCGGGAAATAGTATCGGCGTGGCTTTGAACGATGTACCGTCTATTTTCATTCTGCCGATTCAGCATCGTAAAAGCTTTATCAATGCCACACAGGGGCGACCGGTGAAAAATGGGGTCTACCGGGGGGAAATCAATCACTTTGATCTGGGCATGCCGCACAGTGAAAAATTTGTATTTCAATTCAGCGGCCGCCATGTGATCTGCGCGAAAAATACCAAAGTGCTCGCGGCATTTGAGCATGCAACGGCATGGCTGAAGCCAGCACAAATCGCAGGCAATGCAGGGGGACGGTCGCCTCTGCTGGCCATGCGTATGAACATGAATCAGGAAGCGTTTGAGCTGCGAACTGGGATTACGGCGATGATCGGTTTGCGTATGGGATTCCTGGGCGGTGCGGCCAAGCCGGATCCCCAGACGCTGGAATCGGAACACTTTGCGGATCGGCTCATTAATCAGACCCAGACGCTTGCTCTGACGCTGGATTTTAGGCATCGCGCCATGCTGGATAGGGTGCAATTATCGGCCAAACCGGGATCGCAGCTTGCCGAGCTGATCGCCGCTCAGCACACGATGTCGCTGAAAGCCGCTGATTCTGTACCCCTGCGCCATTACATCACGGCGGTGATGGAGGCCGTGAATTGGCGGGCTGTGGGCGATTATCTGGCACCGAGCTTCGGTCATGACGTGAAGACCCAATCTGCGAAATATGGAAAAAAGGGCCGAAAAAAAATCTGGCGATTTCCGTGGTTGCTTAATCACTCCACATCGGGGGCGCTGGTTGTGCGGGGTGAGATATCCACACACACACGCTATACCACGTACATCCTTGCCCATATGGATTCCCGTATCGATATGAGTGCGATGCGGGAGCACGTGCAGGAATTGATCCATTTTGTGCCGTCGGCCGATTCGGATGGGATAAAAGTCGGTGCGACAGGCGCGAATGGGCTTCATATCAAATTCCGCAAAAGCGGGGCTGGAGGGGGATCGTACCTCATCAACAAGGTGGACGGGCGGAGAGTTTTGATGGCCCCTGTGGATGCGTTCAAGCGACTGGCCGGGCGGATGGAACGCCGTCCATCGACCGTATCGGCAATTCAGTCCCGACTGCTGCGGACGATGAAGCGATATCTCCCCCCCAACGTGATTGCGATCGACATTACGAGTGCAAAAGCAGGAGAGATGGGGGAACCGAAAGCTGCGGCCGGGGCGCTGGCGTTCCCCGTCCATCACCGGCCGACTATTGTCGCCGTTTCCCGATCCGGCAGCCGGCTCAGGATGATTTTCATTGTGCCGCTGAATATGCTGCGGCATATAAACCCTGTTTTGCCATTTTAATGAATTGGATATCCATTGGTTATGATTCGGCATAGGTCAGGAGATATGAATATGAGTAACCTTCGCGTCAGCATGTCCGCCATCTGGGCCCTTTTGGCTGCGTGCGCTGTCTCCGGCTTGGCTGCGTGCACTGTCAGCGGCCCGGTCTCCACAACGGTGCCGGTTGGAAACCTCCCGCCCGTCAATAACGGTCGCGCCGTGATGATCATGCGAATCGCCAATCCGCGGCTTTTTCGCTCTCATGTTCAGTGGATGGCGGAACATATTTTCATTCCGGGTGTTATTCCGCACCTGAAGGCGCTGGAAATGCAAATCGACATTCCCGGCGGGATAGATAATTCCAAACCGATGGAATTACTTCTCATGCCGACCGGTGTGCGAAGCGGCTCGCTGGAACCGGTCATGATATTTCCTGCGTCGAACCCGGCGTTTGCGGTTTCAAAACTGAATCCGCCGGCGCCGGTGAACGGCATATCGATGGTGGTGCTGAAGAATGGAACCAGCGGATATGTGACTTTGAAAAAGCATGCGGTGCTCTTCGCATCGCATCGCGGGGCACTGCGAATGGTGTTACACCATCCGGGGGTTATGACCCCCGCACTTACCGGCCGGGCAGCGGCGATCTTTACCGGCAGCGATGTGAGCGTGTATCTGAATATCCATCGCCTGTTCGAAATTGAGGGGCCGAAAATCAGAACCACGATTTCCAAGATGAATTCGGCACTCAAGGCTCAGCCCACGGGAGAAACCGCAAAACAGAAACTCGGCTTCCACATGATTCGCACGATGACGAAATTGATTGCGAAACGTTGCCGCTCAATCGTAGGCGGAATTCGGGTGAACAAAAAGGGTATTATGCTTGACGCGCTGGCAGATGTTCGTCGTCGGGGCAAGGCTGGTGCATTTCTTGAGGCCCTTTCAGAGAGTCGATTGTCGCCCGTCAGGCAGATGCCAGATCTGCCTTTGGCAATGGCCGTGCGCCTCAAATTTCCGTATGCGCAAACGACCTCCCGCATCGTTGGTGTGTTCAAACAAGTTTTGCCGGGAAATGCAACGAAGACCCCGCCAGCCTTGTCAGATATGGACAAAATCTGGGAACTGCTCGCGGCGTATCCGGACGGAAAGTATATGAGACAGAACTTTTTTCTGATCGCACCGGTCAAGATGGGTGCTCCATTGATGGCAACGGTCGAGGATTTCAATACGAGCCATCCGCAGGCGATTTGTCGTCTCGCGGTGAAGCTGGTGATTGATCAAGCAGCCTCCATGCGGCCCCCACAGACGGGTCCGGTGATGTACAGGATGATCGCTGCGCGTGAGGCGCCGATGACCGTCGACGGAATAAAATTCAATCGCGTTGCGTTGCATGCATCATTGACGCCGGGCGTAGAGAACTTGGGTATCTTCGGAGAAGTCTTCGGCAAGGTATTCAAAGAGGGCATTGACGCGGAATTCGGTGGCCCCACATCGCAGTTCGCAGTTGGCTACTTGGGGCACCGGGTTATCGAGGCCAACAATCTGCGTCCTTCGCAGTTGAAGAAATATATTCAATATCTCAAGGGGCATGGAATTTCGGCAACGAAGATCGCCGGTTCGGCGGCGCCATCGCATTATCTGCCGGGTGCTTTCATGGCCGGATTTTTCGACCCGGCCGTCGAGCTCGGTCAATTGACGGCGGACGTCAGCGCAGACAGCGGGATGATGCAGATTCCCAACCCGGTCCAGGCGGGTCGCACACCGGTATGGGCGCTGAGCGCCAGTTGCTTGCGGAATAAGCCGGAGATCAAACTGTTTATGCCGACAGCGTCACTGCGCGTCAGTTCGCAGCAATTGCACCGTATTCTCGCCGGGGCCATGATGATCTTCATGCAGATTCAGCATCCGGCTTCCGGGGCATGAGAAACTCGGGTGTTTTGAGCCGCAGGGGCGAATCGCTATTGTTGAGCCTGATCTGAGAACATCGGCGGGCAGGCACAGAACAGATGGCGATCACCATAAGCATTATCAATGCGACGAACGCTGGGCCAGAATTTGAAATCCCGCAGGTAATTCATCGGATAGGCGGCCTGCTCCCGGCTGTATGGGTGATGCCAGTCCTGCATGATCATTTCGGCGGTATGCGGTGCGTTTTTCAGGGGGTTATCGCCCCTATCCGAGCGGCCCTGCTCAATGTCGCGGATTTCCCGGCGAATTTGAATCAGGGCATCGCAGAAACGGTCCAGCTCGGCTTTGGATTCGCTTTCAGTCGGTTCAATCATGAGCATGCCCGGTTCCGGCCAGGAGACGGTGGGCGCGTGAAAGCCATAGTCCATCAGGCGTTTGGCGATGTCTTCAACCTTGACGCCGACGGATTCAAACGGGCGACAATCAATAATAAATTCATGTGCTACCCGGCCGCGCCGGCCGCGAAAGCGGACGGGGAAATCATCTTTCAGACGCTGCGCCATGTAGTTGGCGTTTAATATGGCGACGGCCGTTGCGCGCGAGAGTCCCGCGGCGCCCATCATTACGATGTAGGCCCAGGAAATGGTAAGAATGGATGCACTGCCGCAGGGCGCCGCCGACACGGGGCCGATTGCATTCGGCCCCCCCATGGCTGCGGTCGGATGGCCGGGGAGAAACGGCGCCAGTTTCTGCGTTACGCCGATGGGGCCCATGCCCGGTCCCCCACCGCCGTGGGGGATACAGAACGTCTTATGCAGATTCAGGTGGCACACATCGGCGCCGATATCCGCCGGGCGGCACAGACCCACCATGGCATTCATATTGGCTCCATCCATATAAACCAGGCCTCCGGCCTGGTGGATCACCCGGCACACCTCCTCGATGGTTTCTTCAAATACGCCGTGGGTCGATGGATAGGTAACCATCAGGCAGCCGAGCCGGTCCCGGTGAACTAGTGCTTTGGTGCGAATATCCTCGAGGCTGATGCTCCCGTGCTCATCGCATTCCACGGTCACGACCTCCATGCCGGCGACCACGGCGCTGGCGGGATTGGTGCCATGTGCGGAAACGGGAATCAGGCATATGTTGCGATCATGTTGAGAGGTGGATTCGTGATACGCCCGAATCACGCGTAAACCGGCATATTCCCCCTGCGAACCTGCATTGGGCTGCAGGGATACGGCGGCGAAACCGGTTATTTCACAGAGAAATCGCTCCAGTTGTGTGGTGAGCAGACTGTAGCCGGTGCACTGATCCGCAGGGGCAAAAGGATGCATATCCGCCCAACAGGGTTCAGTGAAGGGCATCATCTCCGAGGCACTGTTGAGTTTCATGGTGCATGATCCGAGCGGAATCATGGAATGCGTCAGCGAGAGATCGCGGGATTCCAATCGACGCATGTATCGCTGCATCTCCGTTTCGCTGTGATATTGATTAAATACGGGGTGCGTCATGTATGGACTCTGACGCTGCAACCCGGCGGGAATGGAAATTCGCGCCGCCTTAACCACCGGATCAAGCAGAAACGGAAGCGGCCGGTTGGGTGAAAACACATGCAGCAGCGTATGAACATCATCCATGGTCGAACGCTGATCGAGTGAAATTCCGATCGTGTCGTCCGGATAACGTCGCAGATTGATCTGCCGCCGATGGGCCTCGCGATGGATGTCGTCCGCAGGCGTTTCCGCAGACGGCATGATCCGCAGGGTGTCAAAGAATTGTTCATGGACCACCTGATGGCCGAGTTTGCGCAATCCGGCCGCCAGAACGCAGGTCCAGCCGTGAATGCGATTGGCAATATGTTTGAGGCCATCCGGGCCGTGATAGACCGCGTGCATGGCGGCGATAATCGCCGGCAGCACCTGGGCGGTGCAGATATTGCTGGTGGCTTTTTCACGCCGGATATGCTGTTCCCGCGTCTGGATGGCCAGTCGGTAAGCGGGCCGCCCCGCCGCATCACGGGAGACGCCGACAATACGGCCGGGCAATTTGCGGGCATATTCCAGCCGTGTGGACATAAATGCCGCGTGCGGCCCGCCATACCCCATCGGCATTCCGAGTCGTTGTGCACTGCCGACGGCGATGTCGGCCCCCAGCAGGCCGGGCGATTCCAGGATGGTCAGCGCCAGCAGATCCGTGGCCGTCACTACCAGTGCACCGTGTCGATGGGCGGCGGCGGCGAGGGTGCGGATATCTCTGATTTTGCCATCTGATGCGGGATATCCGACGAGAAAGCCAAAATAAGCCGGATCGTCGGCCGCCAATTGATCCACATCCCCCACTTCACAGGTGAGATGAAGACCGGCTGCGCGGGCGGCGACCACTTCAATCACCTGCGGGTGCAGATCGCGGGCGATGAAAAACACCTTCTTATCCGACGCGGTGAGTGCCCGGCACATGCTCATCGCCTCTCCAGCGGCGGTTGCCTCATCCAGCATGGAGGCGTTGGCCAGAGGCAGGCCAGTCAAATCAGCCGTCATCGTCTGAAAATTTAATAATGCTTCAAGCCGTCCCTGCGCGATTTCCGCCTGATATGGCGTGTACTGGGTGTACCAGCCCGGGTTGGTGAGGATATTGCGGCTGATGACCGGTTCGGTGATGCAGGGGTAGTAGCCCATGCCGATGAACGAGCGGAATATCCGGTTCTGACGTCCCAGCCGGTGGAGATTTTCCGCCATCTGCGTTTCAGACATAGGATGAGGAAGCGCCAGCGGCTGATGGAAACGGATGGACTCGGGGATGGTTTCAGCCAGCAGGTCGTCCAATTTATCCAAACCCAGCGATGAGAGCATGGCCGCGATATCCTGCTCCGTGCAGCCGATGTGCCGCCGATGAAATGGCCGACGTTGATCCAGCACATTCCAGGAGATACCACCGGTTGAAGGGGATGAGGATTCGACGGACACGGGCTTTGCCGCAGTAACATTCATTCGAGTATTTATCCTTCCAAGCGAAAAAAACCAGCTGAAGATTATAGTCGCTTCACCTTGGCAGCGCCAGTCCGCCTGGAAGTCACCTCCATCGAAAGGCAAAGCAGCGGTTCATGTCGGTACGCGACAGGGATCGATTGCCTTAGCATGCATCCTCGCAGACGGCGATGAGATGCCCGCACTTGGGAAATAATCCGGAATCCCCCCCGATGCGTAATATCATCTGTCAGGCGGATTTGGAGATTGTAATGAAACCGGGCTATGCGAAGTTGGCAATGGAGAAGGGATTAGGAGTTATTTCACGGGGAAAAGGGCGCATCACCCTGATGGTTTTGCTCCTTTTAAGCATGCTGACCGCGTGTTCACAGAGGGGTTGGACGGCGGAGAGCCGCGGCCCGAAGGCTCCCAATTTTCCAAGCAATTTTGCATGGATCAACACACCCCAACCGCTGAGTTTTAAGCATCAACTCAAGGGGCAGGTGGTATTGCTCGATTTCTGGACGTACGGCTGTATCAACTGCATTCATATGTTTCCGGTGCTGGATCGCCTGCAAAAGCACTTTGCGAATCAGCCGTTTCTGATTATCGGCGTGCACAGTGCCAAATTCG
>JAJZNY010000277.1 GCA_021852245.1 Planctomycetota bacterium
TTTCAGCTGATCAGGGCTCTTCAGAAACGCTGGTCACCTGCCGAATCTGACGTGGGTTGGACTGCGGCATTCCTGCATTGATGGCGGATGTCGGTTTGGCGGCGGGGATTTCCGGGGTATCCGGCGGTGCATCCATCGATGTCGACTTTTTGATTTCGTCCGTCGTCTGGCTGAGCCCCTTCTTGAATTCTACAATCGACTTGCCGAGGCTTTTCGCCAAGTCGGGCAGTCGCTTGCCGAACAGCAGCAGAGCGATGATGGCGATGACCGCGATATCCATCGGGCTGTCGAAAAAGTTATTAAAAAGTCCCAGGATGTAAGGATGAAGATTCAGCACGTTTCGAACCTCGCAATAGGAAAGCGGCGGCTGTCTTGATCGATCATTAAACCGCCACGACAATTCATCTCTATAAAAGTATACGTCGGTGAAGGGGTATTTGGAAGAGAATTTTGAAATTTGGGGTTCGCGGGTGAAAATGACAGTTGATTGGAGTGCTTCGGTGTCGCTTTTTGTGCAGAAATCCCGACTTTCTGCGATAGTTTGACGGTGGACGGCCAAATGGACGGAATTCCACCGCATGCATGGAGAATTTACGCCTGTTGAATCGGTGCGATTTCCGTTAAAATAAAGCCTGTGGAATATCGGCAGGGTTGCCCCGGTTGGGCGGATTTCATGCACGCATAAGAAGATTCAGGTTGGCGATGGCGGGTCATGTCGGCAAATGGGTAAGTCGGATCACCGCTGCCGCGATTATCCTTCCGGCGGTGTATCTGCTTATATTCGGTCTGCGGCCGAACAGTTACCGGCGTGCGGACGGGATCAACATTCGCGGGCGAATCGTCGTGAGTTTCTGGGAGAGTTGGACGGGTTTTGAAGCCCGGGCGATGGGAGATGTGGTCAATCGATTCAATCATTCGCAGTCGAAGATATATGTTCACGTGGTGGAGATGAGCAATCCAATCACGAAATCTCTCATCTCGATTGCGGGCGGTGATCCGCCGGATATCGTCGCCCTCTGGTCGCAACCTATGGGTGAATTCATGACCAACGATGCGCTGGTTCCGCTGACCCCGCTGATCCGGGAGCATGTGGTGAATCGGCGGGATTTTCCCGGTTGGATCTGGCGGCTCTGTGCGCCGCATGGCATTCTGTACACGCTTCCGGCCACGCCTGAAACCAACGCCCTCTTCTGGAATAAAATTCTCTTCGCCCGCGCCGGGCTCAATCCCAATAAACCGCCGCGGACGATCCGGCAACTCGATGCGATGGCGGCGCGGCTGACGGTTTTCGGCAGGGACGGGCGGATCAAGCAGGCGGGATTTCTCCCCAATGAACCGGGCTGGTGGAACGGGCAGTGGGGCATATGGTTCGGCAATCAGCTCTACAACCCCAAAACGCATCATTTCAACATAGACACCCCGCAATCGATTGCGGCTTATCGGTGGTATGCGAGCTGGCCGAAAAAACTGGGCCGCAACCGGCTTAAATTGTTTGAAAGCGGCCTGGGGCAGTTTGCGTCGGCCAATAATCCGTTCATGGACGGGAAAGTGGCCATGGAGATGCAGGGATCGTATTTTGTGCAGTTCATTCAGCGGTACAACAAAAATCTCATCGGTCATTATGGTGTTGCGCCGTTTCCCACGGCACATGGGTCGCCGCGTAGCGCCAATTGGGGTGACTGCGACCTGTGGGGCATACCGCGCGCGGCGCGGCATATCCGGGCTGCGATGAAGGTGCTGGCATTCTTTATCCAGCGGAAAAATATTGAATTTTTGAACGAAAAGCAATTCAAGGCCAGCCCCTATCTGAAGGTAAGCCCCGAGTTCTTCAAAAAGAATAAAAATCCATTTATCCGTGAATTTCAGAAGGAGATGACGGCGCCGGGAATTCAAACCAATCCCACCAGCCCGATCATGTCGCGCGTGATATCGGAGATGGTTCTCTCGGCATCCCGCGTATGGAACGGTCAAAGCGTGGTGGCGACGTTTCGCCACGCCCAGCATCTGGTGGATCGCTGGCAGCGGGAGGAGCATGAATTGAACGCCCGGGCTCAAAAACAGTCCGATCGCTGACCTCGGCGAGCGGCTGGCATCCGGGCGAGGGAATGCATATCATGCACCGGTCAGGGGTCAATGCACGGGGTCAGTTTCACCCAGGAGTTTCGGCTTGTCGGCGTACGGGCGGGTTACATGGCGGGATCAACTCATCGGGATGCTCTTTGCCATGCCGTTTATCATCGGCGTGGCGGTGCTGCTGGTGGTTCCGCTGGGTTTGAGTTTTTATTACAGCTTCTGTCATTACACGATGCTCACGCCGCCGATCTGGGTGGGGCCGAAGAATTACATCCGTCTGCTTTCCGATCACGCGTTCATGCGGTCGCTCTTGAATACGTGTTTCTTTTCGATCATTTCAGTGCCGCTGTCTCTGGGGTGGAGCCTCCTGCTGGCCCTGCTGCTGAATGTTCCCAACCGGCTCCGCAACGTGTATCGGACTATTGTTTTTCTTCCCAGCCTGCTGCCGCTGGTCGCCACGGCCGTCATCTGGCGGTGGATGCTCAGTCCGGTGCACGGGCCGATCAACTTTCTGCTTAAGTTTCCGTGCCACTGGGTCGGTACCATGCTCGCCGCCGTTGCGCCCCTGTTTCATGCCGCACCGTCGACCATTCATAACCTGCGGCACCTGAAACCACCGCTGTGGCTGGAGGACGGAAAATGGGCGATGGCCACCATCATCCTCCTGAGCCTCTGGGGTGTGGGGCAGACGGTCATCATTTTTCTCGCCGGGCTCGATGAGATACCGCAGGAACTTTATGAATCGGCGGCACTCGATGGGGCGACCGGCCTGCGGCGGCTGTGGCATGTGACGCTGCCCATGCTCTCGCCGGTCATTTTCTTCAATCTGGTGATCGGGATCATTGGAAGTTGGCAGATATTTGATCTGCCGTACGTCATGACCCAGGGAGGACCGGGACGGGCGACGCTTTTCTACAGCATGTATCTCTTTGAAGCCGGTTTCCAGCAGTTGCGCATGGGGGCGGCGTGTGCGATGGCGTGGGTACAGCTTATTATTATTTTAATTCTCACTGTCATCGCGTTCCGATCGGCGAAAAAATGGGTGCACTATCGATGAAGCTTTCCGGCGACAAACCCTCGGTGCTCCTGACCCGGCGGCTGATGCTGCAGATCGCCCTCGTCGTGGTGGCGGTTATTTACCTCGCCCCGCTCTTCTGGATGCTGGATACCAGCCTGAAGACCGAGCATCAGGCCATGACCCATCTGCCATCCAACCCCGCCCGAGCCTTGGCAACGCTGATGATCCCCCATCCGCTGCACCCGGACAATTACCGGAAGGTGATCTCCAGCCCGTTCTTCCGTATGCAACTTTATGCCCGCAACACGCTGATCATCGCCCTGCTGGTCGCGCTCGGAAGCATGCTTTCCGCATCTCTGGTGGCCTACGCCATCACCAAACTGCGCTGGTACGGTCGCAATGTTCTCTTCTGGATCGTCATGGGGTCCATGATGCTGCCATTTTCCGTCATGATGGTTCCTCTATATCGGATTTACCGCGAATTCGGATGGATCGGCACCAATCTACCGCTCTGGCTGCCGACATTCCTGGCGCCGCCGTTCTACGTTTTTCTGCTGCGGCAATTCTATCTGACCATTCCCAATGAATTGACCGAGGCGGCGGTCATCGATGGGGCCGGCCCGTTCCGCATCTGGTGGTACATCATGGTGCCGTTGACCCGCCCGGCCTTGCTGGTGGTGGGGCTTTTTTCGTTTGTTGCATCATGGAATAATTTCATCGGGCCGCTGGTTTACCTCACCCATCAGCGCACGTACACGCTGGCGCTGGCCCTGCAATTTTTTCAAACCCGGCATGGAGGTGTGGCGCACACCCTTTTGATGGCGGCCACCGTTCTGGTGGTGCTTCCGATTATCATCATCTTCTTCCTAGCCCAGAAAACCTTCATCCGCGGTATTGCCACCACGGGTATCAAGGGTTAAATCGTTGCCGCCGTATCATCCGGTCGCGACATTCGGCCGATAATATGTCGCAGGAGCGGGGCGCATGATCGAAGGGTGGAATTTTGAGTGGAGGTGAATTCTTGCCAGACGGGATTGGCCCGGCCTAGAATGGGGTTGTGGACGTCGAGGTGTAAGAATTCATTTTTCAGGACGTTATAAGGTTTGACCATGGGTTGGTGCGAAGCAGATCCCAACAACTCGAATCGCGACAGGGAGGTGGAGTTTTTCACGCTGCTTTCGCCCCTGTTGCGGCAGGGGCAGCTTGAGTCCGCGATGCGCCTGGTGGCGGATCGATGGGCGAATCCGGAACTGTGCGCGTTTGCAACGTCACGCAATCCTGAAATTGCCGCTCTGGCGATTGATACCCTGGCGCTGTGGGGTGATAAATCCGCCATTCCAAAACTCGAACCGCTGCTGCGAAAACCGCGGCCTGAAATCCATCGGCGAGCGGAAAACGCACTCTGGAGCATCTGGTTTCGCAGCGGATCGCCGCAGGCTCTCTGTCATCTCAAATGCGGCTCCAAACATCTGGAGCATGAAAATTACCTCACCGCAATCTCCCAATTCTCGTTGGCCATTGAAGCCGACCCGACCTTTGCCGAAGCCCTTAATCAAAGGGCGATCGCCTATTATCTTTCCGGCCGATTTGCGCCTGCGATTGAAGATTGCCTGCGCGTTATTAACCTCATGCCGTGCCATTTTGGTGCACTCTCGGGCATGGGGCATTGTCATACCCAACAGGGAAATCTTGAGGCGGCCCGCTGCGCCTATTGCCGGGCGCTGGCGATTTACCCCTACATGGACGGCGTGCGGCAGTCGCTGGCGGATGTTGAAGCCTTACTGAATCGCCAAAAGCCCGCTGCGTAGGGCACAGAGCCGCGCTTGGCCCTCACCGATGGATCACGTCACGGAAAAAGCTTTCGCGTAGCGTAGCGGCCCGCGGTCTCGGTTGCAATTTCGTCTTTCCATCGCATAATGGCGGCTCTGCGGTGTGAAGGAACTCATACCGCTATGCGCTCGTAGCTCAATTGGATAGAGCGTCGGACTACGAATCCGAAGGTTGCAGGTTCGACTCCTGCCGGGCGCACTGGCTTGGATTGCACCGAAACGCAAGCATCAAAAACTCCTGTAAAATAGGCCTTTCCTGCATAATGCCGGTATGCGTTTGCAGGGCATTTCTCCCCATTTCGGCCGTCAACTGCGCCGCTTTTTGCGCCGCCTTCCCAGTCGCGGGTAGTTCCGGCAAGAAACAAGGTCAACGATAAAAGACAAAAAGATGGCCGATGGATGGTTTTGCGAAGCACAACCATGGCGGTATACTCATAGAGCTACGTTGGAATTAGGAGTATACGCAATGAAGTTCAGATTCACAGCAGCTGTTGTCTCATTGGCGGTAGCCGCGTCACTGGCGCTATCAACATCGGCGATGGCAAGACGCCACCCTGAGCCGCAGGTGGTGCTTACTGCAACCGGTAAAAAACTTATGGCGCACTACCAAGCCATTTTGGGCCATATCCGTCACGAAATATCCCGCGCCGTTCCACATGTTGACCCGGGCATGGTTCATCCCTTTATGATGCAGTATCGGGCAATCGGTACCAAACGCCCATACATCACGAGCAACCATGCATTCGTAAAAGCGATTTCGGAGTGCCAGCAGACGGCGGCTCCGATTCTCTCCATGGTGAATCCGTTTTTATCCAGCGATCGATATGATCAGCAACTAGCCGAGGCCTCGGTGATCGCGGATGCGACGCCACGAGGGTTGGCGGCATTCGCCCAGAAGTCGAAATCAAATGAGGAACTGATCAACTCTTTGCTGGCCAATAAGGCCTTGATGAAGCAGATGCAGGACGCGGGCGGTCCGCTCAACGGGAACTACGGCCTGGCGATGAAGATTTACAACACGATTGAACGCACCAGTCCGGAGTCGCACCATGGAGTGCTTCAGCGGATGGCCGTGGCGATGGCGCTGGTTCAAAAACCGGCGCGGGCGAAAACGTCATTCAATCCGGTTCGCCGCTATTTCAACCTCCAGCGGGCATATTTGAAGGGCGAGCTCAACCCGGCATTTCCCACGTTTACGACGTGGCAGTTGAAATTTGTCGTGAACGATTCCTACTCCAATAAGGACATTTCCTGGTTCCGCCACATGCTGATGAACTATGAACCCGGCTATGTCTTGAGCGGCCATTATTTGAATATTGTCCATACGGACGTCGGATACAACGACATGCATTACGGTTGTGTGCCGGGCAACAAACCATCGCAGCTCATTGCCGGCGGAGGCGAGTGCGGAGCCCGTGCGTGGATCGCCCGCATGGCCGAACGTGGCTTCGGTATCCCGACGTGGGGCGTGAAACAGCGCGGCCACGCGGCATTGAGCATCTGGACCCGCAAGGGGTGGGTTACGCGATTCGCTGCCGGTTGGGAGTGGGTGTGGTGGACCCACCATAACGGTTTGAATTTCTATCAGGAATCTCAGGCCCGGCGGTATCCGGAAAAATTTCCGCGCGTGCTGCGGGCACAGTGGATCGGTGCGACATTGGGCGAAACGAAGGAAAATCCGCGTAAGTTCGGCACCGGCGGTTTCTGGTACGCCATTGCTGACAGCGAAGAACGTGCGATTTTGGCATCGGGCAAACCTACCTATGTCACGCCAAGTGACGCTGAACTGGCCCGGCTCAACGGTCCGACGCTCGCCCAGAAACTGGAAAGCGCCCGTATTCCCATGTCCGCGATGCGAATTTCGGTCAACTCCAACGGCGTTATCACCATCCCTGCGGTGGCGTATCTCAAGCCGCATAAGCAGGTCGCCGGAGTCGTGCCGATGAAGAGTTTCTCGGGTGGAATGCAGATTTATTACCAGTGCGCCCAGCCCGCGTTTAAGAGGCATAATCCTTTCGAGTACGCCGTCAATGTGCCGCGAGGCGGCAAGTATGAATTGACCATGAAGTATGTCTCCATCAAACCGGACCAGCTTTTGAATCTCTCCATCAATGGCGGATCAGACCCGGTGGTTATGAATGTGCCGTGGACCAACGGCAACTGGGCCGTGACCCAACCGGTAACGGTCATGCTCAAACGCGGCGCCAACACGCTGACATTTGAGCGGGGTAAGATGACCGGCTTCAAGGCCAAGGGTATCTACGCCCTGAGTATTAAAAAATTCGTGCTGACTCCGGCGGGTCATTCCTGACAATGCCCATACAGGCTGCCCTGATGTCGGATGGATGTCCGGCGGGGATACGATAAGTGCCCCCCGATGATGCGGGGTCGGCCTTGCTGGACGAGCCATCGTGACGCCGGGCTGGCGGCGATGTGCTTGAGAAGGGCTTTGGTGAATGCCGGTTAAAAGCCGGTATTCCCGATTCAGACGCCTATAGCCGCCGAGATGGGCGATCTCATTACCATGGGTTATGCACAGAACATCTCGCCGGCGGTGGCGGCGGCACCGCCGCCAATGGTTGCAGCGGTTATTTCCGCCGTAAGTTCCCGCATCATTCAATATTGCCGCCGCGATTTTCTTCCCAATCGATATGTGGAACTCTACGATGCGCCGCGCAGCGGCGAACTGATTCTTCGGCAGACGCCCGTTCTGTCGCTCAATGCCGTAACGCTCATGCCGACCGGTCCTGATCCAATCAGTGTTCCAACTACAGAATTCGATCTGCGCCCGGTGGTGGGCCGCGTAATATTTCGTCCCGGGATGGTCGGGATGTTCGGTCCTGCGGCGTGGCTGTGGGGACGGTGGCCGACGGCCGGTGCCGATGCCATTGAAGTGGATTACACGGCGGGCTTCGGCTTTGTCATGACGGCTGCGGGACCGATTACCGCGGGAGTAAGTACCGTTGCGGTGGATGCGACTGCGGGCGTGAGTGTCTCCGGGCCGTGGCAGTTGGTGGCGGGCGACACGCTGCTGGTGGATGCGGGACTCAGCAGTCAGGAAACGGTCGTGGTGACGGCGGTGACGGGCAATTCATTTACCGCGACATTTGCGATGGCCCACGCGGCCGGTGTGCTGCTGGGATCGCAGGTTCCGCTGGATGTGCAATTTGCGACGGCACTGATGACGGCCAATGTGATCAATCAGGCCGATTTGACCAAAGCCCGCGAAT
>JAJZNY010000426.1 GCA_021852245.1 Planctomycetota bacterium
GTCCGCCAATGGCAAGGCAAAGCTGAAACACCATTTCGGAGCACCGATTGTTACTGGAAACCATTTTAGAGCAGGGCCGCCAACGCAAACGACAGACGGCCATTGTCGATGATCGCGGCGAGGTGAGCTTTTCTCAATTGCGGGCGGCGGGAAGCATCATGCTGGGGCATATCAATCGATCCCGACGATCCACGGAGCGGATCGGTATCCTCATCCCGCAATCCGCAGGGTGTGCCATCGCATTCCTGGCGGCCCGGTTGTCGAACCGGGTGGCGGTCATGTTGAATTTCCTGTTAAAACCGGCGGAGCTGGTGGACATCTGCCGCGATGCACAATTGGAAGTTGTGATCAGCATTACGTATTTCAAAGAACATAACGAGGCGCTCGCGCAAGCGGGCTTGGAGGTGATGTTGATGGATCAACTCTCCTTCCGCCGAATCCCCTGGCCGCGTCGCAGGCCGCAACGGAAGCCGGATGATGTGGCGGTGATTCTCCATACCAGCGGCACATCTTCCTCGCCCAAAGGTGTCATGCTGACGAATGAAAATCTGGATTCTAATGCCCACGCCTCCATTGCCCACGCACGCTTTAACCAGCAGATGACCTTTCTGGGTGTGCTGCCGATGTTTCACGCTCTGGGGCTTATGGCCACCTGCCTGATCCCGCTGAGCCTGGGTTGCAAAGTCATTTACATTGCAAGATTCAATCCGTCCGCGGTTGTCGATGCCGTGCGCAAACATCACGTGCAGGTATTGGTGGCGGTGCCGACGATGTACGCTCTTCTGGCCCATTCCAAAGCCGCGTCACGCGAAGCACTGGCGAGTGTGAAGTACGCCATCAGCGGAGGCGAACCGCTCCCCGTGGCACTGATCGGCGAATATCAGGATCGTTTCGGCATTCCACTGCTCGAGGGTTTCGGCCTGACGGAAACCTCACCCATGGTGTCATTTAACGTCCCTTGGGCGTGGAAAGCCGGCTCCGTCGGTCGCCCCATTTCCGGGGTGGAGATAAAAATTGTCGACGATCAAGGAAATGAAATCAGCGATGGTGGATCGGGAGAGCTTTGGGTTCGTGGGCCGAATGTGATGAAGGGGTATTTCAATCGACCGCAGGAAACGGCGGAAGTGCTGACGCCTGACGGTTGGTTTAAGACGGGGGATATCGCCCGCCGGGATGGCGAGGGTTTTCTCTACATCACGGGACGGAAGAAGGAACTGATCATCATGGGGGGAGAAAAAATCGTCCCGGCGCAGATCGAGGAAGTCCTTCGGAAATTTCCCGGGGTCGTGCTTGCTGCCGTCATTGGTGTGAAAGATCCGCAGCGAGGTGAAGCGCCGGTCGCATTTATTCAATGGAATCCAGATGTGCAATGCAAACCCACACCGCAGGAACTCCGGGCGTTTGTCTGCCGGTCGTTGGCGGCGTACAAGGCCCCGCGGGAATTCTATTATGTTGACGAAATGCCCCGCACTCCCACCGGAAAAATTTCTAAAAGGCATCTCGCCGTGCCGACGCAAGAGCAGTGCGTCTAGCAAAAGTCCCTCATATCCCATCGGCCCGATGCGGAGATCAATGGGGCGCGGTATCTCCCGGCGTGCCCGCATCAACCGTTGCGACCGTCAGCCAGTCCGCAATCGGATGGGTGGAATGACACATGCCGCAGGTAATGGGTACATGGGTATAGCGTTGTCCGCAGCCGGGACAGACGGCGTGGGCGGCGAAGATGTCAAATTGTGTGTTACATTGCGGGCACTTGATGTTTAATCCTGCCGGGGGGCTGTTCTGGCACTGCGGGCAATGGCAGTCGGAATGAACTGCCGGGGCATTCTGGATCCGACCGGCATTGATATACGCGCGGCGGGCGGTAAAGAAGAGGAACCCCATGATCAGAACGGCATAAATATTATTTGCAATTCCCCCTTGTGATAAAAGCAGGATCAGCAGGCCCAGCGAGCCGATCATGCCGATGGCGGCGGCGATGCGAATCGCCTTGGCCTCCTTCATGAACAGCCAGAGGATGCTGGAAAGTATCTGTCCTCCGTCAAGCGGATAAATCGGCAGGATATTAAAAATCAGTAGAACAATATTCATGAGTTGCAGGGCGGCCAGGAAGTGGATCACGTTGAGATTCAGACTCGCGTGGTCGGCGGCCGCTAGATGATTCAAACCGTAAAACACGGGCACCAGCACCACGTTAACCAGCGGACCGGCCGCGATGGCCCAGAGCGTGGCGAGCGGCCGTCGTGGGGCATTGACAAAAGCGATGCCGCCGAACGGCCAGAGGATGATCGTATCGGCCTTGCCGCCGACACTGCGGGTCGCCAGTGCATGGCCGAATTCATGCGTTAAGACAATGGCGAAAAGCCCCAGTGCCTCGGCATAATTCCATACCGGACTCGAGTACCGCTTAATGGGAGATTGGGCGAAGAACCACAGAGCCAGAAACCATGTGTAATGCAGGTAAACCGTGATACCCGCCACTCTAAAAAGCTTAATTGCGCCACGGAACATGGATGATCCTCAACCAAATCTTTGCACCACGCGAGCTCTTGTGCGGTGCCGCACGGCGGAATTCGCCCCATTTATCACTCCGGCCGGGCGCTTATACCGCTATACCACTATAGGGCAGATTACGGTAAATGGCGCCCCGCGCCGCCGAGTGCAGGTGATTCACGACCAGGGCAGATGTCAGCCGGTTTATTTATCCGCCGCTGGCCATCGCGGTGAGCAGCTGCTGCCTGCAGGGAAAGAAAGAGAAACCGATTAAACCGCAGGGGACGGGCGGGCGGGCGGCGCCGCCAGAAAGGCGAGAGTCGAGGGGGAGAAAGTTGAGCAAGCACGCTTCATGCCTGCGGCATGATGTAGTCTGCTTTTTTATCACGCTAAGAATGAAAGGCACTAAGATTTTTGAATTAGCTCCTTACGCTTTTCCGTACCCTCCCGCGCGCCATGCGGCCATGATTTTGTTTCATTTTTACCGCAGGGTACGCGGAGGTTCGCAGAGGTAGAGGTTACTGAGGCCGCGAGCCCAAACACGCGACCATACCACGGCCTCAAAATGGAATTTACAATGAAAATATAACGCCGGGGCGATGCGGGGAAATTGCCGCCTGATTGCATCCATCCACCTTTTTAATAGGTGGCCGTCTCTAGTGTAGTGAATTAAAATTATTGTAACTTATCATTGGGTGTTGCGTGTTACCTCATAGAAAGCGAGGATAACACCGATGCGTGTAGCTCCAGCCATTACCGTAACCGAGACAGATCGAAAAACGCTCGAACGCTGGGCGCGGGGACACAGTACGCCTGTGCGGCTGATGCAACGGGCGCAGATCGTGCTGGCGGCCGCTTTGGGTCGGGACAACCAGGACATTGCTGAGGCCGTTGGGGTAAGCCGCCAATTGGTAGGACGCTGGCGGAATCGTTATTCCAAGCAGGGACTGGCGGGCATAGCTCAAGATGCCCCCGGACGGGGACGAAAGCCCAAGGTAAGGGATGCGGTTGCGGCCAAGATCATTCATGCCACCACGCAGACCCAACCGCCCGCCGGCACCCACTGGAGCACGAGAACCCTGGCCAGGGAACTGGGCGTGAGCGCCTCGATGGTCAGCCGGGTCTGGCGAGCCAACCAACTCAAGCCCCACCTGAGCCGGACTTTCAAACTGAGTAACGACCCGAATTTCATTGCCAAGGTGACCGACGTGGTGGGCCTGTACCTGAACCCGCCGGAGCACGCCATCGTGCTGTGCTGTGATGAGAAGAGTCAGATTCAGGCCCTGGATCGCACACAGCCCGGGCTTCCGCTCAAGAAAGGCCGATGTGGAACCATGACGCACGATTACAAGCGGAACGGCACGACCACGCTTTTCGCAGCGCTGGACATGACGGAAGGCAAACTCATCAGCACCTGCGTGCCAAGGCACCGCCATCAGGAATGGCTCAAGTTCCTGCGTCTCATCGACGAGCAGACGCCGCCGGATTTGGAGCTCCATCTGATCGCGGATAACTACCACACGCACAAGCACCCGAAGGTGCAGCGATGGCTGGCCAGGCATCCGCGTTTCCACATGCACTTTATCCCCACCAGCAGTTCATGGCTCAACCTCGTCGAACGCTGGTTCCGGGAGATCACCGACAAACGCATCCGCCGGGGCGTATTCAAAAGTGTCCCGCAGTTGATCGATGCCATCAACGAATTCGTTGAACATCACAATCAAAGCCCAAAGGCTTTCGTCTGGACCGCCAAGCTCGAACGCATTCTGGAAAAAGTTGCCAAGGCACGCGCCGTCCTCAATAATGCTCAATCTATTTGATTCACTACACTAGAAGGCCACCATTGACATTCGAGACAGCCGACACTAAATGCACGCCGGTTTTGCGCCACGAAGGGTGAGGGCCCAGCTGCGGGGCGGCGGGTTGGTCTGGACGCGGGTTTATCGGCGCCGCAGCAGCGCCCGCCAAGGCTTTGCCTCCATCACCCTCTTTGCCGTCTCAGGTGCAGGGAGGTTGATCCTCAGCGTATGCGACCGGATGTAGTCCGCGATTTGCCTCCAAGTGGAGTTAAAAACAAACCTCGTGGTCGGCCACTTCCGAAGGACCCGGAGCGATCTGAGCCGCACCACCTTTGCGAGCGTCGCGGGCATGAGGTAGGGGTTGCCGGTACCGCTACCCCACCAATATCCACGGTTATTTGACCAATAATACTCCGAGGCGGGATGGGGGAGCCTGTTGCCTCTATCAGCTACCCCGACGACCAACGGGGAAAGCGAGATGACGTAAAATGGTGTGTTTCCGCCCCGCATCATCAGACCCGCCGCTTTTGCCACGCTGGGAATACTCTTCGCGAGGGGCACGATGTCTCCCCAGTGGGGAGGACCGATGATGCCGAGCCACCATGGCGGCCAGGGGTGCCGTTTCCGCGAAAACTCGTAGTATAAATAATCCGGGATAGGGAGCGGTACGAGAAGCGTCCTCGAAATATACTGGACATAAATAATTCGCGGGCCAGCCGACGTAGCAACCATGAATTTATGATAGTAGCAATATTCTTTCGCACGCGTGGGCCGCGCAGCCCCGGTGCTGGCCGCAGCAGCCGGGGCGCCCTGCGGGTCCAAGCCTCCGCCCTGGGGGTTCACCCCCACAGGCCCGCCGCCCGGCGATTTTTGCGCCGCCGTGTATGCGAACTGCTGGAAACCCCAGTTTTCGTAATAAGCCACGCAGCCCGCATTTGTCCCCAGGCCCCCGGCCAGCAAGCACAACAGTGCCACGTGCCTCACGTGATTTGTAATCTTGCAATCGCAATGAGGTACTTTCATTTGTAGTTGCTCCGGGTGTAGGGTATTTGGTCCATGAGTGTTTCGAAGGCCCCCATGACGGATTTGAGAAGGAGCGTCCAGCCATTTTTGTGTGAGCCAGTGTAATAGTAGCCTGCCGGATGCGGGTTCACCGGAAGCCAATTGACCGGTCCGCCAGTGTAAAAATCCCCTTGGGCGTAGTCAGCCCTCACGAGGAACCTGTTCTGTGCGCCTCTCACTGGGTTCCCTTGTAAAACACCGAAATAATCATTGTCGCCGTGTTGGTAAAAGTTGATCCACTTGGCGGTGGTACTCGGCTTGAAGAAGAAATGGCCCTCGCCGCCAAATACATGCCCGAGCCATTGGAGGCCCTGGGCGATGGGGTCGACGGTGAAACCGGCGTTCACCTTGATCCCTTTCTGCGCGAGGCGCCCGGCGAAGCGCAGTGCCGCCGAGCCCCCGTTGCTGAATCCGACCACCAAAATCGTGTTGTATTTGCACTTGTCAGGGCCGGAGCCGCCGATGGGCTTGGTGAGCATCGGTGTGACCTGGCTCACGGCGCGGCCGATGGAATATTCCGGGTAATACATTGTGACGGTGTCTTTCCGACGCCAGGCCCCGGTGTTTTGGAGGAACCATTTGAGATAAGGCTGCGAAATCCAGTTAAGCAATTGATTCGGCTTGCCTCCCGGGTGCTTGCCACGGTAGCCGCCCAGGCCCTCGAGGGCCACGATTATCAGCTCGTCGCCCATGGGGTCCGCCGCCCCCACCGGCGAGGAATTGACGTAGCCGTAAAGATTGATTCCGCCCTGATAACCGATTGGATCGCGGGTAAGCCAGCGGCCGAAAGCCACGGCGCGGAGATGGTTGCGGGTTGCCGGTGCTCGGTTTTCGGCATTGCGGCGGTGGACGCGGCCGTCCGTGCAAATGCCAGCCTTGCCGCCGCACCCTTCACCAGTGCATTCGGGCAACAGAATTTTATTTGTCGCGACCATAACGCGGCCTCAAAATGGAATTCTCCCAGGAGTTATAACGCACGGGGAAGGCGGAATCAAACGGCGGCCGGGACGGCCGTCCCACGTTTTCCTCAGCGTTCCACTGCGTCCCCTGCGGTGAAAATGATTTTTCCCGCGATGGCCACCGGTGAGGTAAATCCACCGGCTCGTATTCATGATGGTCGTGATTCACCTGCGCCGCGGCGCGGGTCGCATAACCGTGCTTGCGGGGTTTTTCCGGGCGTGCAAAAACAGCTTCACACAAGCCGCTTGCGGCATGTTCCAAGGCCTTGAGAACGGACCGAGACACGAAGTCGTCTGGCTCTTAAATTTGAAAATCCGGCGGCAATTCCTGAACAAATTCACGCGGCGGCCGATTGCGGTATTGCAGTTCGGGGTGTTTGACGCTCACGCGGGTATTGGCGGGCACGGACTGGGTGACAAATACATTTCCATTAATGGTGGCGCCGCGCCCGACCACGGTCTCACCCCCGAGAATACTCGCATTCGGGTAAACCATCACATCGTCTTCAAGTGTCGGGTGACGTTTGGAACCGCGCAGACTCTGCCCGCCACGCGTGGATAACGCGCCGAGCGTAACGCCCTGATAAATTTTCACGTTGCGCCCGATGACGGTGGTTTCGCCGATCACCACGCCCGTTCCGTGATCAATGAAAAAATATTCGCCTATCCGCGCACCCGGGTGGATATCAATGCCGGTGAGGCTGTGGGCATATTCGGTCATGGCACGCGGAATAAGGGGTACGCCGAGCCGGTGCAGTTCGTGTGCCACCCGGTAGATGGTAATCGCAAGATAGCCCGGGTAGCTGAAGATGATCTCATCAATGCTGGCGGCCGCCGGGTCGCCGTCAAACGCCGCCTCCGCATCGGTCGCAAGCACGCGCCGGATTTCCGGCAGGGTGCCGAGAAACTCGTCAACATTGGCCAGCGCCGTCGAATCGCAATCCGGGCAATCCCCTTTTCCGCCGCGCTGATGCTGATGCCGGATGGCACGCCTTACCTGATCAAAAAGCATGTCCCGCAGACGCGTGATCAGCGAATGCACATGGAAGGACAGGTCCACACTGCTGAGATTCTGGCGGCCGAAAAAGCCGGGAAAAAGGAGTTCCCGCAATAGAGAGCATATCTCGATGATGGTATCGCGGCTCGGCAGGTAGTTCGAACCCACATACGCCGTGGACGGCTGAGATTCGTAGCTGCTGATCAGGGCATCGGTGAGTTTGCCGATATCTCCGGGAGCTTGTCGCATAACTTTAATATCTCCGTCGGGGGCGATTCCCGCGGCACATTGCCGCCGTGCCGCAGCGTGATTATAGCTCACCGGCCTTGGCCTGGTCTAATGGGGGGCTTTCGCCGACGCGGAAGCAAGAACCTCCACCGCCTCAGCCACCTTCAGCGTTCCTTCGTAAATGGCCCGACCGACGATGATGCCCGCGATCGGCAGATGCATGAGTTTGCGGATGTCATCGAGTGTCGCCACCCCTCCACTGTGAATGATCGGGATATCGGGGATCAACGCTGCAAGTTCCGCAGTGGCCTGCACATTGGGGCCGGCGAGCGTGCCATCGCGCGTAATATCGGTATAGTTGATGGCCGCCAGCGGCCACCGGGCCACGATTCCGGCAATCTGTGCGACCGTCATCGACCGGGCATTACCGCTGGTCCAACCGTGCGTGGCAGCCACGCCATCGCGGGCATCAAGCCCCAGTGAAATGCGACCGCGGAAGCGTGCGTCGTGAACGATCTTTTCAAACCATTCCAGATCATGAATCGCCCGGGTGCCGAGGATCACACGATCGGCACCTACCGCGAGCAGATATTCCATGA
>JAJZNY010000191.1 GCA_021852245.1 Planctomycetota bacterium
TCGGCACGATGAGCACTTTGGCATCGTTGAGCGTTATGCCGTAGACACCCAAAAAATCGCCCAGATGCCCCTTCACCAGCTCCACGATTTCATGAATTTTCTCATTGATCCGCTCCATCGGTGTGACTTGTACGATCTGATTGATGGCCTGCTCCACCACCGGGCCGGCGTATCCTGCAACCTCTTCCGTAAGAATCGAGTGCTTGGTGAATGGCATATGCGTAACGAGCTTCAGAGCGCCCTCTTTGGTGTCCACATGAACATAATATTCCACCTGGTAAGACATCTCAGCCATTTCGGCTGAGGTGGCCACCCCGGTGTTCCGCACGAGTAATTTGGCGCGATTGATGTACAACACTTCATACTGCCATGGTGACTGGCCACCAAAAAATGCGGGAACAAAACTCCCGATAATAGGTTTATCCGGAGTTTGAATGGGGAATTGCCCGGTGTCATAAACGCCCAACACCGCCCCGCGTGATTTGAGAACCCCAAAGTGATTGGCTTCGACGGTCAGCAGGCTGCCGGAAACAATGTTTTGATCCGGATAATGATAAGCGAGTGTATCAGGCCCCATCACATCCACGCCATCGCCTGTCAACGTTGAAATAACCTGTCTGGTCAATCCCATGTGATACCCCTTGAAGCTTGGTTGATCAAAACAATTAAAACTATCCTGATTGCGATTTACTTCAAGCCGGCGACCAGGAGCTTGAGACGCCTATTTTTCCCAAGTATAACTCCAACCCAATCGAGGGTAAGAATATCCTCAAGCCATCGAGGGCGTCAATTGTCTGCAAAACCCTGATATCGGCGCGGCAGTTTTTCAGAGCGGTAACTAAAATGCTGACGGTGGCCCTCATTTGCAGCTATGGAACTTAGCTCAGGCAAAAAAAAGATGTGTTGGAAGGCGGGCTCCATTGGTCATCGGACGTATTGACACGAATTACCCATAACGCTGCCGTGAATCGAGCTTTCCGCAGGCAGAACGATCGATTACCATACGAAAGTATACATCCGAGGGGTATTCTGGGGGTATCCAATGCGCCAACGTTTTTTGTCATTCTACCTCGTGGCTCTAACTGTTGTTTTGTGCGGCAGCCGTGCCGTTCTGGCTTCCGCTTCCAGCGTGCTTTCAAAAATTCCCACCAACAGTCGGTTGGTGGTGTATTTCAAGAGCATACGAGGATTCGATGAGGCCATAAGGACAATGATACGCACGGCGGGAGGCGAGCAGCAGGGGCAGGATAACGTCACTCTTTTGCGGCAGGCCTTTTCAGCAATGGGGCTGACCCGCGCGGTCGATCCGAATGGCAGTCTTTTGATCGTAGTGCCGGGGAATAGTGTCGGCGTGGCTTTGGACGATGTACCATCCATCTTCATTCTGCCGATTCGGCATCGTAAAAGCTTCATCAATGCCACGCAGGGGCGACCGGCGAAAAATGGGGTCTACCGCGGGGAAATCAATCACTTTGACCTCGGGATGCCGCACAGTGAAAAATTTGCGTTTCAATTCAGCGGCCACTACGTGATCTGCGCGAAGAATGCCAAAGTGCTGACAGAATTTGAGCATGCAACGGCATGGCTTAAGCCAGCACAAGTGACAGGCGCTGCGGGTGGACGGTCGCCTCTGCTGGCCATGCGTATGAACATGAATCAGGAAGCGTTTGAGCTGCGAACTGGGATTACGGCGATGATCGGTTTGCGTATGGGATTCCTGGGCGGTGCGGCCAAGCCGGATCCCCAGACGCTGGAATCGGAACACTTTGCGGATCGGCTCATTAATCAGACCCAGACGCTTGCTCTGACGCTGGATGTCACGCATCGCGCCATGCTGGATAGGGTGCAATTATCGGCCAAACCGGGGTCGCAGCTTGCTGAGCTGATCGCCGCTCAGCGCACGATATCGCTGCAATCCGCTGATTCTCTACCCCTGCGCCATTACATCACGGCGGTGATGGAGGCCGTGAATTGGCGGGCTGTGGGCGATTATCTGGTACCGAGCTTCGGTCATTACGTGAAGACCCAATCTGCGAAATACGGGAAAAAGGGCCGAAAAAAAATCTGGCGATTTCCGTGGTTGCTTAATCACTCCACATCGGGGGCGCTGGTTGTGCGCGGTGAGATATCCACACACACACGCTATACCACGTACATCCTTGCCCATATGGATTCCCGCATCGATATGAGTGCGATGCGGGAGCACGTGCAGGAATTGATCCATTTTGTGCCGTCGGCCGATTCGGATGGGATCAAGGTCGGTGCGGCAGGTCCGAATGGGCTTCATATCAAATGCAGTAAAAGCAGGGCTGGAGGGGGATTGTACCTTATCAATAAGGTGGGCACGCGGAGAGTTTTGATGGCCCCCGCGGATGCGTTCAAGCGACTGGCCGGGCGGATGGAACGCCGTCCATCGGCCGTATCGGCGATTCATTCCCGACTGCTGCGGAAGATGAAGCGATATCTCCCCGCCAACGTGATTGCGATCGACATTACTAGTGCAAAAGCGGGAGAGATGGGGGAACCGAAAGCTGCGGCCGGGGCGCTGGCGTTCCCCGTCCATCACCGGCCGACTATTGTCGCCGTTTCCCGATCCGGCAGCCGGCTGAGGATGATCTTCATTGTACCGCTGAATATGCTGCGGCATATAAACCCTATTATGCCATTTTAATGAATTGGATATCCATTGGTTATGATCCGCCATAAGTCAGGAGATATTACTATGAGTAACCTTCGCGTCAGCATGTCCGCCATCTGTGCCCTTTTGGCTGCGTGCACTTTCAGCGGCCCGGTCTTCGCAACGGTGTCGGCCGGAAACCTGCCGCCCATTAATAACGGTCGGGCCGTGATGATCCTGCGGATCGCCAATCCGCGTCTTTTTCGCGGTCATGTTCAGTGGATGGCGGAACACATCTTCATCCCCGGTGTTATTCCGCACCTGAAGGCGCTGGAAATGCAAATCGACATTCCCGGCGGTATACGCAATTCCAAACCGATGGAATTACTTCTCATGCCGACGGGTGTACGGAGCGGCGCGCTGGAGCCGGTCATGATATTTTCAGCGTCGAACCCGGCGTTTGCGGTTTCAAAACTGAATCCGCCGGCGCCGGTGAACGGCATATCGATGGTGGTGCTGAAGAATGGAGCCAGCGGCTATGTGGCTTTGAAAAAGCATGCGGTGCTTTTTGCATCGCATCGTGAGGCCTTGCGAATGGTGTTACACCATCCGGGGGCTGTGAAATCCGCACTTAAGGGCCGCGCTGCGGCAATCTTTACCGGCAGCGATGTGAGCGTGTATCTGAATATGCATCGCCTGTTCGAAATTGAGGGGCCGAGAATCAATTCGCGGATTTCCGCGATGAGTTCGATGCTCAGGGCAAGCCCGACTGGCGAAACGGCGCAGCAGAGACTCGGTGTCCACGTGATTCGCGCCATGATGAAATTGATTGCCAAACGATACCGCTCAATCGTAGGCGGAATTCGGGTGAACGAAGAAGGTGTTACGGTTTCAGCGCTGGCAAGAGTTCGGGTTTATGGCAAAGGTGGGCGATTGCTTAAGGGCCTTTCCTCAACTCGCCTGTCGCCCCCCGGGCAGATGCCTGATCTGCCGTTGGCGATGGCCTTACGCTTCAAGATGCCTTATTCATTGGCCACACGGGTCATTGCCGACAACATGAAACGCATATACCCACATGGAGCAGCGTCCGCCTCCACGTTTACGGCCCAAGCTGTCAAGTTGTGGAGCCTGATGGCGAAGAATCCGGATGGAAAATATTTGATAGGGCACATGTTCCTGATCGCCCCCGTCAAAATGCATGATCCGTTGGAGGCGATGGTTGAAGACTTCAACGCGAAGGAACCGCAGGTAATTTGCCGTCTGCTGTACAGAGAGCAGATTGCGAGCATGCAGCAGGCCTTTAAGCAGCAGGGGCCCCAAGGCATGGTGGGGATAACGGTGTCACATGAGACGCCGGTGACCATAGACGGGGTTAAATTCAGGCGAGTGGGATTCCGCATGTCGATCGGAAAGGTGGCTGAAAGACTCGGTCCGTTTGGGCGAGGATTCGCTACCGGATTCAACGACGCCATTGCCGCTGCATACGGTGGCAGTAAAGGCCAGATCGCCATCGGGCATCTCGGCCACCGCGTTATCGTGGCTGGAAATCTGCGGGCATCGCAGTTGCGGGCGTATGTTCAATATCTTAAAGGGCACGGAATTTCGGCAACGAAGATCGCCGGTGTGGCGGCGCCATCGCATTATCTGCCGGGTGCGTTCATGGCCGGATTTTTCGACCCGGCCGTCGAGCTCGGTCAATTGACGGCGGACGTTAGCGCGGACAGCGGGATGATGCAGATTCCCAACCCGGTCCAGGCGGGTCACACACCGGTATGGACGCTGAGCGCGAGCTGCTTGCGGAATAAGCCGGAAATCAAACTGTTTATGCCAACAGAGTCACTGCGCGTCAGTTCACAGCAATTGCACCGTATGGTCGCCGGGATCATGATGCTGTTCATGCAGATTCAGCACCCGGCTTCCGGGGCATGAGAAACCCGGGTGTTTTGAGCCGCATGGGCGAATCGCTATTGTTGAGCCTGATCTGAGGACATCGGCGGGCAGGCGCAGAACAGATGGCGGTCACCATAAGCATTATCAATGCGACGGACGCTGGGCCAGAATTTGAAATCCCGCAGGTAATTCATCGGAAAGGCGGCCTGCTCGCGGCTGTAGGTGTGATGCCAGTCCTTTATGATCATTTCGGCGGTATGCGGGGCGTTTTTCAGGGGGTTATCGCCCCTGTCAGAGCGGCCCTGCTCAATGTCGCGGATTTCGCGGCGAATTTGAATCAGAGCATCGCAGAAACGGTCCAGCTCGGCCTTGGATTCACTCTCCGTCGGTTCAATCATGAGCATGCCCGGTTCCGGCCAGGAGACGGTGGGCGCATGAAAGCCATAGTCCATCAGGCGTTTGGCGATGTCTTCAACCTTGACGCCGACGGATTCAAACGGGCGACAATCAATAATAAATTCATGTGCTACCCGGCCGCGCCGGCCGCGAAAGCGAATGGGGAAATCATCTTTCAGACGCTGCGCCATGTAGTTGGCGTTTAATATGGCGACGGCCGTTGCGCGCGAGAGTCCCGCGGCGCCCATCATCACGATGTAGGCCCAGGAAATGGTAAGAATGGATGCACTGCCGTAGGGCGCCGCCGACACGGGGCCGATTGCATTCGGCCCCCCCATGGATGCGGTCGGATGGCCGGGGAGAAACGGCGCCAGTTTCTGTGTCACGCCGATGGGGCCCATGCCCGGTCCCCCACCGCCGTGGGGGATACAGAACGTCTTGTGCAGATTCAGGTGGCACACATCGGCGCCGATATCCGCCGGGCGACACAGACCCACCATGGCATTCATATTGGCTCCGTCCATATAAACCAGGCCACCGGCCTGGTGAACCACCCGGCACACCTCTTCGATGGTTTCTTCAAATACGCCGTGGGTCGATGGATAGGTAACCATCAGGCAGCCGAGCCGGTCCCGGTGGACTTGCGCTTTGGTGTGAAGATCCTCGAGGCTGATGCTCCCGTGCTCATCGCATTCCACGGTGACGACCTCCATGCCGGCGATCACGGCGCTGGCGGGATTGGTGCCATGCGCCGATACGGGAATCAGACATATGTTGCGATCATGTTGAGAGATGGATTCATGGTACGCCCGAATCACGCGTAAACCGGCATATTCCCCCTGCGAACCTGCATTGGGCTGCAGGGATACGGCGGCGAAACCGGTTATTTCACAGAGAAATCGCTCCAGTTGTGTGGTGAGCAGACTGTAACCGGTGCACTGATCTGCGGGGGCAAAAGGATGCATATCCGCCCAGCAGGGTTCGGTGAAGGGCATCATCTCCGAGGCACTGTTGAGTTTCATGGTGCATGATCCAAGCGGGATCATGGAATGCGTGAGCGAGAGATCGCGCGATTCCAATCGACGCATGTATCGCTGCATCTCTGTTTCGCTGTGATATTGATTAAATACGGGGTGCGTCATGTATGGGCTCTGACGCTGCAACCCGGCGGGAATGCAAATTCGCGCCGCCTTAACCACCGGATCAAGCAGAAACGGAAGGGGCCGGTTGGGTGAAAACACATGCAGCAGCGTATGAACATCATCCATGGTCGAACGCTGATCGAGTGAAATTCCGATCGTATCATCCGGATAACGTCGCAGATTGATCTGCCGCCGATGGGCCTCGCGATGGATGTCGTCCGCAAGCGTTTCCGCGGACGGCATGATCCGCAGGGTGTCAAAGAATTGTTCATGGACCACCTGATGGCCGAGCTTGCGCAATCCTGTGGCCAGAACGCAGGTCCAGCCGTGAATGCGATTGGCAATATTTTTCAGTCCATCCGGGCCGTGATAGACGGCGTGCATGGCGGCGATAATCGCCGGCAGCACCTGGGCGGTGCAGATATTGCTGGTGGCTTTTTCACGCCGGATATGCTGTTCCCGCGTCTGGATGGCCAGTCGGTAAGCGGGCCGCCCCGCCGCATCACGGGAGACGCCGACAATACGGCCGGGCAATTTGCGGGCATATTCCATGCGGGTGGACATAAATGCCGCGTGCGGCCCGCCATACCCCATCGGCATACCGAGTCGTTGTGCACTGCCGACGGCGATGTCGGCCCCCAGCAGGCCGGGCGATTCCAAGATGGTCAGCGCCAGCATATCCGTGGCCGTCACTACCAGTGCACCGTGTCGATGGGCGGCGGCGGCGAGGGAGCGGATATCTCTGATTTTGCCGTCCGATGCGGGATATCCGACGAGAAAGCCGAAATAAGCCGGATCGTCAGCAGCCAATTGATCCACATCCCCCACTTCACAGGTGAGATGAAGTCCGGCTGCGCGGGCGGCGACGACCTCAATCACCTGCGGGTGCAGATCGCGGGCGATGAAAAACACCTTCTTATCCGACGTGGTGAGGGCCCGGCACATGCTCATCGCTTCTCCAGCGGCGGTTGCCTCATCCAGCATGGACGCATTGGCCAGAGGCAGGCCCGTCAAATCGGCCGTCATCGTCTGAAAATTTAATAATGCCTCAAGCCGTCCCTGCGCGATTTCCGCCTGGTATGGGGTGTACTGGGTGTACCAGCCCGGGTTGGCGAGGATATTGCGACTGATCACCGGTTCGGTGATGCAGGGGTAGTAGCCCATGCCGACAAATGAGCGGAATATCCGGTTCTGACGTCCCAGCCGTTGGAGATTTTCCGCCATCTGCGTTTCAGACATGGGATGAGGAAGCGCCAGCGGCTGATGGAAACGGATGGACTCGGGGATGGTTTCAGCCAGCAGGTCGTCCAATTTATCCAAACCCAGCGATGAGAGCATGGCCGCGATATCCTGCTCCGTGCAGCCGATGTGCCGCTGATGAAATGGGCGACGTTGATCCAGCACATTCCAGGAGATACCACCGGTTGAAGGGGATGAGGATTCGACGGAAACGGGCTTTGCCGCAGTAACATTCATTCAGGTATGTATCCTTCCAAGCGAAAAAACCAGTTGAGGATTATAGTCACTTCACCTTGATAGCGCCAGTCCGCCTGGAAGTCACCTCCATCGAAAGGCAAAGCGGTAGTTCATGTCGATACCCGACAGCGATCGATTGCCTTAGCATGCATCCTCGCAGACGGCGATAAGACGCCCGCACTTAGGAAATAATCCGGACTCTCCCCCGATGCGTAATATCATCTGTCAGGCGGATTTGGAGATTGTAATGAAACCGGGCTATACGAAGTTGGCAATGGAGAAGGGATTAGGACTTATTTCGCGGGGAAAAGGGCGCATCACCCTGATGGTTTTGCTCCTCTTAAGCATGCTGACCGCTTGTTCACAGAGGGGTTGGACGGCAGAGAGCCGCGGCCCGAAGGCCCCCAATTTTCCAAGCAATTTTGCATGGATCAACACACCCCAGCCGCTGAGTTTTAAGCATCAACTCAAGGGGCAGGTAGTATTGCTCGATTTCTGGACGTACGGCTGTATCAACTGCATTCATATGTTTCCGGTGCTGGATCGCCTGCAAAAGCACTTTGCGAATCAGCCGTTTCTGATTATCGGCGTGCACAGTGCCAAATTCG
>JAJZNY010000431.1 GCA_021852245.1 Planctomycetota bacterium
CGCGTGGCATCCTCGTCACGCGACAGGATCAGTCCGGCCGAAAAACGGTTTTTGACCTCGTCAAACCAATTTCTCAGCGCCTCTTTCCAGTGGGGCGGCTGGATATGGATTCCCGCGGCCTGCTGCTCCTGACCAATGACGGCGAGCTGGCCAACCGCCTGACGCATCCGAGTTACGGTGTGGAGAAACTCTACGTCGTCACCGTTGACGGTAAAATGAGCCCGGGTGCGCTGGAAAAGATTCGCAAGAGGGCGTGGCTGGGACCGGCGGGGCGCGGGCAGGCCGTGCGCACCGAGGGGCTGAAAATTAAATTGATCAGCAGCGATCGGCAGTTTACCACGCTCGAAGTCCGGCTCGCAGAGGGACGCAACCGCGAAATTCGCCGTGTGCTGGCCCGGGCCGGGTACCGGGTACGCGATCTCTGCCGCGTCGCCATCGCCGAAAAACTCACCATCAAAGGGCTTTCTCCCGGCGAATACCGTCTGTTGACCGACGCGGAGGTCGCGTGGCTGCGACACGCCAGTTCCCGCGAATATCAGCAGCTTAAGCGCGACGCCACTCAGCAGTGGTTTGAACGCAAAGAAATGGAAAAAGAGCGTAAACGCCTGCGCCATACGGCATCAGCTGTAAAACCGGCACCCAAAGCCACACCCCGCAGCTCAGCTCGGGCCACGAAACGGCCCACCGGCAGGCGTTGGGAGGATAGGCGGCGATGATGATCGCGTCTTCAACTCAGATCGCAGATATCAGTCTTTCTGAGAAAGCGTCATCGGGCCGCGCGCCGTCTGCGTCTCCCGCCTTTCTCGATTTCCTGCGCGACAACGTCATGCTTTTTGATGGCGGCCTTGGAACGCAGATATTCGAGGCGGATCTGCCACTGGCTGATTTCTGGAATCTTGAAAACTGCCCCGAGGTGCTGGTGCTCAGTCGGCCCGATGTGATTGAACGCATTCACGCATCCTACTTTGCCGCCGGCAGCCACACCGTCGAGACCGACACGTTCGGCGGAAGTAAAATTGTATTGGCGGAATTCGATCTGCAGGATCGCTGCCGCGAGATCAATCGCACTGCGGCCCAGATCGCGCGGCGGGCTGCGGAGAATGCCCGTTCTCCCGGGCACCCCCGTTTTGTCGCCGGTTCCATCGGGCCGGGCACCAAGTCGATCACACTGGGCAACACTACATTCGATCTCATGCACGATTCCTACCGCGAGCAGATTCTCGGCCTGCTGGAAGGGGGGGTGGATGTCATCCTCATCGAAACCTGCTTTGATCTGCTCCAGGCAAAAACCGCCGTCATCGCCGCTGTTGACGCCATGCACGAGGCGAAAATCCATGTGCCGATCATGGTGCAGGTTACGATGGAAACGGTCGGTACCATGCTTTTGGGCACCGAAATGCCGGCAGTCATCACCACGCTTGAAGCCCTGCCGGTGGATGTGATCGGCATGAACTGCGCCACCGGGCCGGAACTGATGCGCCAGCACGTCGAGGTGCTCAGCCGCGATTGCACCCGCTACATTTCTGTTCAGCCCAACGCCGGCCTTCCCGTGCAGCATGAAGGGAGAACGCATTTTCCGCTCGGGCCCGCCGAACTGGCCAAAGCCCACGTCGAATTTATCCGCGATCTCGGCGTCAATATCGTCGGCGGCTGCTGCGGCACCACGCCCGCGCATATTAAAGCCACGGCTGATGCCATTCGCGATCTTAAACCCCTGAGGCGTGAAGCCTTCGGCCGTAAACCCGATGCAGAGCACTGCGGCGTTTCATCGCTTTACTCCTCCGTTGATGCCCGGCAGGATAATTCCATTCTGATCATCGGGGAGCGCACCAACACCAACGGCAGTAAAAAATTCAAGGAAGCGCTGTTGGCGCAGGATTGGGACACGCTCGTTGCGATGGGGCGCGAGCAGGTGAAGGAATCATCCCATGTCATTGATGTTTGTGTCGATTATGTCGGGCGCGACGGCGTGCCGGATATGCGCGGCGTCGTGCAGCGCTTTGCCAAGGAAGTCACCGCTCCTCTGATGATTGATTCCACGCAGTTGGATGTGGTTGAAGCGGGTCTGCAGGCGGCACCGGGAAAGTGCATTGTTAATTCCATCAATCTGGAGGATGGTGAGGAAAAACTCGCCAAAATGGCTGCCCTGCTGAAACGTTACGGTGCCGCCGTCGTTGCAGGAACCATCGATGAGGATAAAACCGAAGCGATGGCCAAAACCGCGGATCGTAAACTGCAGATTGCCGAGCGACTCTATGATCTTCTGGTTAATAAATACGGCATTCCGGAAACCGATATCTATTTCGATCCCCTGATTTTTCCCATCGTAACCGGGCAGGACGAGGTGCGGCGGCTCGCCATTGAAACCATAGAGGGCATACGGGCCATATCCGCTCGATTTCCGAACTGCCATACCACGCTGGGGCTCTCCAACGTCTCTTTCGGTCTCAAGCCCTACGCCCGGCTGGTGATCAACAGCGCCTTTTTTAATGAATGTGTCCGAGCCGGCCTCACCTCGGCCATTGTTCATTCCAGTAAGATCCTGCCGGAAAACCGCATCGATCCCGAACATTACCGCTGGGCGCTCGATCTCATTTACGACCGTCGCAGCGACGATTACAACCCTCTCGGCCTCCTGAGCTCTCTCGGCACGCCGAAAAAGGATGCTGCTGCTGAGGAAAATCTTCCGCTGGAGGAAAAACTGCAGCGGCATATCATCGATGGCGATAAACAAATGCTCCATGAACACCTCCAGGAGGCGCTGAAGCAATATCCGGCGCTGACCATTATTAATGATTATCTGCTCGCGGGGATGAAGACGGTCGGTGAACTCTTCGGCTCGGGCAAAATGCAGTTGCCCTTCGTCCTTCAGAGTGCGGAAGTCATGAAGGCCGCCGTGGCGTTCCTCCAGCCCTTCATGCCTAAATCCGAAGGCTCAACCCGCGGCACGCTGGTGCTGGCAACCGTTCGTGGCGATGTGCATGATATCGGCAAAAATCTGGTGGATATCATTCTCTCCAACAACGGCTTCAAGGTTTATAACCTCGGCATCAAACAGCCGATCACCAACGTTATTGAGGCCGCACGGAAATACAACGCCGACGCCATCGGCCTCTCCGGCCTGCTGGTCAAGTCCACGATGGTCATGAAGGATGATCTCATTGAACTCAACCGCCTCGGTATTAAAACGCCCGTCATCCTCGGCGGGGCGGCATTAACGCGGTCCTTTGTGGAGTCCGACCTCCGCCGAATCTATTCCGGTCCCCTCTTTTACGGCAAAGATGCGTTCGAGGGATTGCGGATCATGGATCATCTCGGCACCGGCCGTCTGCTGGAAATATTGCTGGCCACCGGTGAAGATTCAGAGACGGCCCAGCTTCGCGCCGCCGGGCAGGTGGCTGCGCCGGCGGCCCCATCCCCTGCACCAGCCGCCCCGGCGGTGGTTAAGGCGGGGCCAGTGGGCATTCGTTCCGATGCGCCGATTCCCGAGGCTCCCTTCTGGGGCGTGCGCGTTGTGAGCGAAATTCCCGTCGAGTCCATCTTTCCCTATATCGACGAAGTAGCGCTGTTCCGCGGACAATGGCAATTCAAGAGCGGCACGATGCCACGCGATGAATTTCGCCGCTGGACGCAGGAGCATGTCCAGCCCATCTTCCGCCGCATCAAGCAGAAATCCGTCGAACTCAAGCTCTTCGAGCCGCAGGTGGTTTACGGCTATTTTCACGCCCAGTCCGAAGGGAATGATCTGATCATCTACCGGGATGACGGCCGTACTGAGTGGCTTCGCTTCCACTTCCCTCGCCAGACCAACCGAAAATTCTGGTGTCTGAGTGATTTTATCGCCCCAAAGAGCAGTGGGAAAATGGATGTTCTTCCCGCCATGTGCGTTACCGCCGGCCACGCCATCACCCCTTTTGAAAAGCAGCTTTTCGAAAAAGGGGATTTTACCGAATACCTCTATTTCCATGGCATGGGTGTACAGATTGCCGAGGCGCTCGCGGAGATGTGGCATAAGCGTATCCGTCAGGAACTGAGCATTGCTGATCAGGATGGCCCGACCATGCGGGATTTATTTGCGTGCCATTATCGCGGATGTCGGTACAGTTTCGGCTATCCGGCCTGCCCAGATCTGCAGGATCAGGAAAAATTATTTGCCCTGCTGGATCCCGCCCGTATCGGGTGCACGCTGTCGGAAAATTGGATGATCCAGCCGGAGCAGTCCACCTCTGCACTCGTGATGCACCATCCCGACGCCCGGTACTTCAATGTTGATTGATGTGGTCATACAACCACTTTGTCGATACGGTTTGGGTGCCATCAGTCCAATCCGTCGTTAAACCGCAATGGCCTGCGGGGTGGAACTCTGAGCGGTCGGCAGTCGGATATCGCCGCTGAGCATTTTGGCCAGTTCATCGGCGTGCACCGGCTTACTGAAAAAATAACCCTGAATGGAGTGACATCCCAGCAGTTTCAGCAGGGTAATCTGTTCGATTTTTTCCACACCTTCGGCGATGGTCTTAAGCTGCAGATTCTCCGCCAGGTTCACAATCGTATCGACCACCGCGAGGTCTTTGGGGTCATCGATCATGTCACGGATAAAGGAGCGGTCGATTTTCAGCGTATCGATGGGGAATCGGGTCAGGTAGCTGAGGCTGGAATATCCCGTGCCGAAATCATCGAGTGAGAAGTGGATGCCGCAATCCTTGATCTCGATCATCCGCGATCGCAGGGATTCCGTCTGCGCCATCAACGTGCTTTCGGTGATCTCCAATTCAAGCATGCCGGGGTCCAGCCCCGTATCGCGCAATGTCCGTCGGACGATTTCAGGCAGGCCCGGCTCGCGGCACTGCAGAGCGGAGAGATTCACCGCAACCGGCACAATGGGCACGCCTGCAGCCTGCCAACGACGATTCTGCGCGCACGCCTCGTGAAGAATCCATTCTCCAATCTCCAAGATCAGTCCCTTTTCCTCCGCCAGCGGTATGAATTTCATCGGTGAAACCAATCCGCGGTCCGGGTGCTGCCAGCGGATCAGAGCTTCACTGCCGATGATCTTGCCGGTCTGCAGATTAACCTGCGGCTGGAACTGAAGCACAAACTGATTTTTCCGCAGCGCTTCGCGGAGGTCATTTTCAAGGCGTATGTGCTCGATGGCGGCGGCGTGCATTTCCGGTGTGTGGAAGGCGGCGCGATTTTTTCCTTCCTTCTTAACCTGATAAAGCGCCTCGTCGGCTGTACGCAAAAGCACCCCGCAATCCACGCCGTCGCGCGGGTAGATGCTCATGCCAATGCTGCAAGAAATATGGAACGTATGGCCCGAGATGACAAATGGAACCGACATCGACTGTATGATTTTCTGTGCCACGAGATTCACATCCCCCGGTGATCGCGGCTCTTTAATCAGCACAATAAATTCATCGCCCCCAAGCCGGGCTACCGTGTCTTCCGACCGCAGCGCGCTGCGAATCCGCATGGCGGCTCCCTGCAGGAGTTCGTCACCAAAATCATGGCCAAGCGTATCGTTCACGCTCTTGAAATTATCCAGATCAATAAACACCACACCCGCCATGGTATTGCGCCGATGCGCTTCGCGGATGGCCTGTTCAAGCCGATCGATGAGCAAGGTCCGGTTTGGCAGCCCGGTTAGCGAATCGTGGTAGGCCAGATAATGAATGCGTTCCTCTGCGGCTTTTCTTTCGCTGATATCCCGGAATATGCTCAGCACCATGTACTTGCCCTGCATCTCGACCCGGCTTTCCACGGCTTCGACCGGGAATGACCGCAGGTCTTTGCGGGTGATGGTTGTCGTAGAGTCAACAGTTTCACCGGTGTTGATGATGCGGTTGTAGCGGTTGGTGGTATCCCCCTGCACATCAGGCGGAAAGAGTTGCTGCCCTCGCAGCGTGAGCATTTCTTCGCGTGTATAACCAAGCAGTTCCAGTGCCCGTCGGTTGACTTCAAGGATGCGCCCGTCGCTCTGCATCAGGATAATGGCGTCGCCCGCTGCTTCCATGACGAGATGGTAGCGGGCTTCCGAGTCGCGCAGGGCCTGTTCCGCCGCCCGACGCAGTGATTCGCGATCGGCGTCTTCGATGGCAAAGGTGAGGCTGGTGGCAATTTCCGAAAGCACTTCAACCACGCGGGGAGAAAACCCGTCCGGCCGGCTTGAATAAACCGCGAGAACACCGAAATTATGCCCCTTACGCAGCAGAGGAAATGCCGCTGCCGACCGCAGATGGAATTTATCCAGCGCAAACGCCCAAGGGGTATCAAAACCCATCGTCTTGAAATCATGAATAACCGATGCACTCTGACTCGTGAGGGCGGCATCAATGGGTTGAAGTCCTGCGGGGAGCGTCTTCTGCTGCGAATGGGAAATGGTCTGAAGATATTCAGCGGCCGAACCCGCCCAGTAGCTGAGCCGACATTGCCGTGATCGAGCCGCGGAGATTGCGACAAACGCCAGTTCGAAGTGCGTCGACTTGGTGACAATCCTGCAAACCTCATCGAATAACTGATCTTGTGAGCAGCGATGGGCAACGAGCTGATTAATCTGACTCAGCGTGGCATACAGGTCATTGAGCTGTTGAAGATCGCGTTCCGCAAGTGACTTTTTCTGCAGCGCACCGGTAAGGGATCGATACGTTGTGTAAAAAATCATTCCGACGACGGCAATCAGGCAAAGCACCAGGCCGATGTTAAGCAGTAACGTCAGCCGCAGACGCGCCAGACGCACATATAAATCCGACCGCATGTTCCTGAGCGAAAGCGCAAAAACCTGCTCGATGTCCCGATTAATGATTCCCGCTCTCTGCTTCAGAATGAGAAGCGACTTCGGATCACCCGGCGCCACGGCTCTCGCCGAATGCAGCAATCGATCGCCATCAAAGCCCAGTTGATTGACCGCTTTCGAAAGAGCTAGTCCGTCAGGCGTTCTTGGCCGGTGTCGCCTCTTGAGGTTTCTTATGATCGAGCTGATGTCCCGCCAGTCAATCATCTGCGCCAGCTCAATGGCGGAATCTCGCCATTGCGGACTCACCGACGCATGCGAACGCTCCGTAATAATCGCACGCCGAATTAAGTTGGTTTGCTCGACCAGATCAATCAGATTATTCGACAGCGCCCGAACGTCATGTTGAATGGTCAGATTACGATCTGCTGAAAATTTTACCTCGGTCGTCGCCTGGCTGTAAATACTCCAGAGCGCCATGATGGCGTTCGTCTCGATCTCGTCCGTCTCTCCTCGTTGCCCCGCTTGTGGATCTTTCGGAACCGAATGGATCTGTCTTGCGATGTTCTTCCACCGGTATTCCAAACCCATCCGCTGCGCCAAAACGCGATTCTCACTGACAAATCTTGCCAGCGAGCTCCGCATGTTGTGCCAGGCATGGGTTACAGTTCCCTCCTTCAGGGTGTCGCCGACCGAACGCTCCTGCCATGCAATCTGATGATTTTCAATGGAAGTGATCAGCGGAAGAATGGAACTTACATATCGAGACCAGGTAATCTCACCTTTCAAGATCCCCATTTTGTCCGATTCATTGCGATAAACTTGAAACAGGGGCACCGCGATCGCGACCACAAGCCCCAAGGCAACGAGCGTAAAACGCGTCGGTAAGTTGATCCGCTTGATCATGCTGGTGATCGGATCAGCCATCAGTGTATGTCCAAAATAACCATCAGCTAAGTTATCGGCGAATTTGCTCTGCGAAGTCGATTCCGATTTCATCTCACCCTCTGCCTGCCGATGCGTGCCAAAAACTTCGAGCCACCATGCTCTTTTACGTAAATATCTATAACTGAATTCTCACTCAAATTCCAGTCAACGCCCGATAACGCCGCCACCTCGCGTAGATCGCGACCGATTCGCCCGCTTCCTTCTATCTTGCCTATTATCTTTGATGTATCCATGGACGGATGATCCGTTGACGTGGAAATGAGCTCGTATCGTGGCTTGCTGCGGTTCAGGAGCCGTTGGTATTGCCTTGGCGAAAGTTTACATCTATACTAAAGCGAAATTAGTTGCGATTGCGCAATTATTCTTCTTAAGGGTACTTTAGTGGGTCGAAGCAGGGCCGTAGT
>JAJZNY010000028.1 GCA_021852245.1 Planctomycetota bacterium
CATCCGCCTCCTCAAACACATGATCCGGCAGTGTTTCCTGAACCCTCACACCGGTCGTTTTGGCAACAACGTCATTAACGGATTCCAGATGTTGCGCATTGAGCGTCGTAAATACGTGGATTCCGGCCTCCAGCAATTCCATGACATCCTGCCATCGTTTGGAATGCCGCATGCCCGGGGCATTCGTGTGGGCCAACTCATCAATGAGTATGATCTCCGGCTTTTTTCGCAGCGCCGCGTCGAGATCAAACTCCCGCAGAAGAATTCCTCGATATTGAATCTGCAGATGGGGCAGAATATCCAACCCCAGCAGCAGGCGCTCCGTATCGGGTCGAATATGCGGCTCCGCGTACCCGACCAGTATCTGGTGTCCCTCTATCGCCAGTTGCCGGGCGCTCTCCAGCATGGCGTACGTCTTGCCCACACCGGCCACCGCGCCGAAAAATATTTTCAGACGGCCGCGCCGCTGTCGCTTTTCTTCGCGCAGCGCGTAACCCAGCAGGGCCTCGGGACTTGGACGGGTTGCTTCATCCATATCATTTCCGCAACGGATGATTCGACTGCTTTTGTAACTTCCGACACAGCCGATTAAGCCGGATATTCAACTCCAGCACATCAATATAACGCTCGCCGAAAAACCCCAGCCACGGCATTTCAATGGACTGCCGGATCAATCGTCGCAGCACCACCGGTGAAACATGCCGTGCCCGGGCTACCCGCGGAACCTGATAATAAGCCGCTGCCGGCGAAATATCCGGGTCCAATCCGCTGCCGGAACTGGTCACCAGATCGACGGGGATTCGTGCTTTATCCCCCGGATCGGCCTTCTGAAGTCGGGCTATGGCCGTCGCAACTTCTTTGACCAATGCCGGATTCCGCGGCCCCAAGTTTGATCCGCCGGAATTATCCGCATCATACGGCGGGCTCGTTGCCGATGGGCGCGGCCAGAAATATCCCGGCCCTGAAAAATTCTGGGCAATCAGCACAGAGCCTCCGGCAGTCTTCTGACTTTGTGCCGGACTGCCGGATCGGGAAATCAAACTGCCGTTGGCTTGGAACGGAAAAACCACCTGCCCCAAAGCCGTGATGGCCATGGGGTAGATAATACCCGTCAGCAATCCCAGCAACAGAAAGATCGTAAGGCAGGGTCGAATGATGTTACGCATGGCAAATCCCTGTTTCTAAAACCAGCCGTTCATGTTTCCCAAAAAGCCTGGCTGCCGCTTCACCCGTGAATTCCGCTCACCGCCAGCCCAATCAGCACGTCGATAATTTTGATACCGATGAAAGGTGTGATCAATCCGCCCAGCCCGTAGATGAGCAGATTATCGCGCAGCAGCACCGCCGCCGGTTTGGCCCGGTATTGTACCCCGCGGAGCGCAATAGGAATGAGAAATATAATAATCAGGGCATTGAAAATAACCGCTGAAAGGATCGCGGTATGCGGATTAAGATGCATGATATTCAGTGCCGAAAGCTGCGGATAGGTGGTGGCGAATATGACGGGAATGATGGCGAAATATTTCGCCACGTCGTTGGCGACTGAAAAGGTGGTTAGCGCCCCGCGTGTCATCAGCAGTTGCTTTCCGGTCTCCACCACCTCAATGAGCTTGGTCGGGTTGGAATCCAAATCGATCATATTGGCCGCTTCCTTGGCGGCTTGCGTACCCGTATTCATCGCCACTGCCACATCCGCTTGTGCCAGGGCGGGCGCATCGTTGCTTCCGTCTCCCGTCATCGCCACCAGGCGCCCCTGGCTTTGATATTCACGAATCAGTTTGAGCTTACTTTCCGGCAGCGCCTCAGCCACGAAATCGTCCACACCCGCTTCCGCCGCAATCGCCGCCGCCGTCAGAGGATTGTCGCCCGTTACCATCACGGTCCTGATACCCATGCGCCTCAAATCCGCGAAACGCTGCTTGATACCCCGTTTGACAATATCCTTCAATTCAATAACGCCCAACGCTTCTTTCCCCTCAGCCACCATGAGCGGCGTGCCGCCACGGCGGGAAATATCCGCAACGCACTCAAGCAGTTGTTGCGGCACATCGCCGCCGAGTTCACGCACGAAGCGGCTTACGGCGTCCGCTGCGCCCTTGCGTATCTTTCGGTCGCCGATGTCAACCCCGCTCATGCGCGTCTGCGCGGAAAACGGCACAAATACCGCGTCCAGGGCGTGCATGTCCCGTTCCCGAATCCCGAATTCACGCTTCGCCAATTTAACGACACTTCGTCCTTCCGGTGTTTCGTCCGTCAGTGATGAAAGCTGTGCCATATCCGCCAGTCTCTTCGCAGGGATATCCGGCGCCGGATGAAATGCCACCGCCTCCCGGTTCCCCATCGTGATGGTTCCCGTCTTATCCAACAGCAGCACATCCACATCACCCGCCGCCTCCACACACCGACCCGAAGTTGCGATCACGTTTGCCTGCACCATCCGATTCATGCCCGCAATTCCAATCGCACTCAGCAATCCGCCAATGGTCGTCGGAATCAGGCATACCAGCAGTGCCACCAGCGACGTAACATCCACGGCCGTCCCCCGGTGGGCCAGTTGTGCCGCAAGAACGGAAAACGGCTGCAGCGTCGCAACGGCCAGCAGACAGATAATGGTGAACCCGGCCAGCAGAATACCCAGCGCAATTTCATTGGGCGTCTTACCCCGACGCGCCCCCTCCACCATGGAAATCATCCGATCCAAAAATGTTTCCCCGGGTTTGGCCGTCACCTGAATAATAAGATAATCTGACAATACACGCGTTCCGCCCGTAACACTCGATCGGTCGCCGCCGCTCTCTCGTATGACCGGCGCCGATTCGCCCGTGATGGCCGATTCATCCACCGAGGCAACACCCTCTACAACTGTCCCGTCCGAGGGAATAACTTCATTGGCTTCAACTAATAGCAGGTCGCCGTTGGCGAGTTGCGACGCAGAGGTCATCTCTGCTTTTGCATCCCGCTTCGGTGCCGAAAGGCGCCGTGCAGGCGTGTCCTTCCTCGATTTTCGCAGCGAATCCGCCTGTGCTTTTCCGCGTCCCTCCGCAGCCGCCTCGGCAAAATTGGCAAATATCACGGTAAACCACAGCCAGATCGTAATCCATAGCTCTTCCGCAGCCGCGCCTGAATGGGTCATGACGCTGTGAATCGCCACACAACTCGTAATGATGCTGCCGATGTAGACCACAAACATCACAGGATTGCGCACCTGTTGCATCGGCGATAATTTGCGCACCGCGTCCCATGACGCCTGCCGCAGGATCGCCGCGCTGAACAGTCCGATACGCTGCTTTTTTACCGCGTCGCTCATCGATTCATACCCCTTTCAATTCCCCGTAAACCCTCATGGCTGTGCATCTCGCGCAAATTCCTGCCTCACCCAGTCAATGCACAACATGCATAAGACCCTCGGCGATCGGCCCCAGGGCCAGCGCCGGAAGAAATATTAATCCGCTGATCAGGGCAATCGTCCCCGCCAAAATCACTCCAAACAGAGGCGTATGCGTGGGGAAGGTGCCGACGTTCGGGGGTGATGCCTTACGTTTCGCCACACTCCCAGCCAGAGCCACCGTGGCGATAATCGACCAGAATCGACCCGCCAGCATCAATATCCCGCCCAGTATGTTGTAAAAATCGGTGTTGCCGTTAAGCCCCGCAAATGCGCTCCCGTTATTGTTCGACATGCTCGTCATCGCATAGAGAATTTCAGAAAATCCATGCGGACCGGGATTACCGACACTCGCCACCGCCGATGGCGTCACCGATGCAATCGCTGTTCCGATCAATGTGAGTGCGGGCGGAATCAGAATCGCCAGTGAAACCATCTTGATTTCAAATGCCCCGATCTTTTTCCCCAGATACTCCGGCGTACGCCCGACCATCAAACCGCACAAAAACACCGCCACCATCGCCGTAATCAGCATGCCGGTAAGGCCGGTACCTACGCCTCCGAAGATCACTTCTCCGGTCTTCATCAACCACATCGGAATCAGACCTCCGAAAGGCGTATAGGAATCCAACATGGAATTCACGGCCCCTGTGGATGTCCCTGTCGCGACGCAGGTCCAGATGGCGGAATTGGCCGGGCCGAATCGAAGCTCCTTCCCCTCCATATTTCCCCCCGGTGCCAGCGCCGTATGATGCTGGTTGACAATCGATGGAAACAGCGGATTGCGCTGCTGCTCAAAAGTGAAACACAGCGCTGTGCAAATAATAAAAATGCCCGCCATGGTCGCCAGCAGAACATGCCCCTGTCGCCTGTCGCTTATCATCTCTCCAAACGTGAAACAGGACGCTGCCGGAATCAACAACATCGACAGCATCTCAAGAAAATCGGTCAAGCCATCCGGATTTTCATACGGATGGGCTGAATTGGCATTAAAAAAACCACCCCCATTGGTGCCAAGCTCCTTAATCGCTTCCTGCGACGCCACCGGCCCCATCGCGATGGTCTGCGTTCCCGCGGTCTTCGTCGCTCCGCCTCCGCTGACCGCCGCCGCGCTCGAAAGCGTATGCACGGTGACCTCGGCCCGCAGCGTCTGAACCACTCCCTGGGAAATCAATACCACCGACAGCAGCACCGCGATCGGCAGCAGAATGTAGAGGACCGACCGCACCAGATCCACCCAGAAATTCCCCAGCCTGCCCGTCCCCTTCGCCGCCAGCGCCCGAATAAACGCCGCCATGACCGCGATTCCCGTTGCCGCCGAAAGAAAATTCTGCACCGTCATGCCCAGCATCTGGGTCAGCAGGCTCATCGTCGCTTCGCCGGAATAATTCTGCCAGTTGGTGTTGGTCACAAAGCTTGCCGCCGTATTAAACGCCAGTGCGGGCCCAACCGCCGCCTGATGCGCCGGGTTCAACGGCAGATGCTGCTGCACCATCTGCAGAACAAACAGAAATGCAAACCCGATCGCGTTAAATGCCAGACACGCAACCGCATACTGCCGCCAATCCTGCTGATCGTCCGGCCGAATACCAGCCACGGCATAAATAGCCGATTCTGCCTTTCCAAAAATATGCCCCAGCAAAGGCGGACGCTCCATCTGAAACACTTTCGCCATATAGCTGCCCAGCGGCTTGGCAGCCAGCAGCACTGCGGCCAGAAGAAACGCCAGTTGGGCCCATCCGTCGTACCACATCAGAATTTCTCCGCCAGTAATAGCGCAACGATCAGATACACCAGCAATCCAAACGTAACGGCCAGAAGAATCCAGTCCCAAAAGCTCATCGTTCAACCCTCGAAATCAAGTCAAATACCCATACCAGCACAAAGCAACTGGCAAAAAATGCGATCCCCAGCAACCACAGCACCCACACCATTCCGCAGCCTCCTGTCAGCACACATCACCACAGCGGCGCACAACCGTCGTCCGCAACCTTATGTTTATCCGGCGATGTATAAAAAAGGTGTAAAAACCGATTTTCTCCCGGCGATCCTCCCCATTAAGCTGTGACCTTCGCCCGCGCCCGCCGCTCATCAGTGTACCGTTTCGACGCTTCGAAAATTATTCAATCGATGGTAATATGAACTGCGCAACTGCTGCGTGAGGCCAAAAATCAGGGTCGAAGTAAGGAGCTGTTCCATGCAGAAGAAAATAAAATTCTTAGCGGCGCTGGTCGTCGGATGTGGACTTTCCCTTACCCTCACCGGCTGCAGCCAGGGAGAATGGTCATCCTTTTGGGTCGGCGTCAACGCCCCCGGTCCCGGTCTGGGTCCGGCTCCCTACGCCTACGAATATTATTACGCTCCGGCCTATCAGGCCTATTACTGTTATTATCCCGACCGCGGCTGGTGCTATTTCCCGGGTGAACCGCCCGCCGGGGCCGTCTTTTATTCCGGAAGCGTCGCGTATCTTCCTCCACCGGGCCCACCCCCGACTCAGGTGCAATTTTATTTTGATCGCGACCACAACGCCTATTATTACCACGGACCCCATAACCGTTGGCACTTTCTACCCGGTCGCCCGCCGCAGGACGCACCCCAATGGCGCGGTCCACGCCCCGGCCCCCATCAATTACCCCCGCCGGTCTTCAATCGCCCATTTCGCGGGCGCGGGCAACCCCAACGTGGCCGAGGCGACCGCCATGGCTATCAGCAGCGGGGGGGTGGACCGAATCAATACAACGGCAATGGCAACGGGCAGGGGAATGGTTGGGGGCATTAATATTCGGCTCTCGGACGGCAGAGGTTGAAACCCGCCTCACACCGCCGCATTCCCGGCGATCGCTTCCCGCCGCCCACACTTGTGCAGCAGGTTTTCCCCCATGGGTAAATCTTCAAACAGATGACACTGCGCCAGCGCGACATGAAATTCCACCGTATCACCGGGGGATATTCCCACCGCGCGGTGCGTTTCCGTCCTGCAGATCATGCTCAATCCCTCTCCCGCTTTGAAGCGGATATCCACTCGATCCCCCAGCGGTTCAATCGTCAGAACCACCCCCCGGATAATATTCCCCGCACCGCCGAAACGCCCCTCTGCCTTTGGACTGATCAGTTCCGGCCGTATCCCCAATACCGCCCGGCTCACCTGCGCCGACCGCGCTGTGGTCGCCAACTCGGGCGGCAGACATAATACCTGCGCCCCAAATCGAAACTCTCCATCACCACCCATCGTTCCGGTGATGAAATTCATCGGCGGCATCCCCACAAACCCCGCCACAAACAGATTGGCCGGCTGCTGATAAACCCGCAGCGGATGGTCGCACTGCTGGATGATGCCGTCCTTCATCACAACAATCCGATCTCCCATCGTCATCGCCTCTTCCTGGTCGTGCGTGACATAAATCGTCGTGGTACGCAGCTTCATGTGCAGCCGCTTGATCTCCGCCCGCGTCTCAACGCGCAGCTTCGCATCCAGATTCGAAAGCGGTTCATCAAACAGAAATGCCTGTGGGTTGCGGACAATCGCCCGCCCGAGCGCCACACGTTGCCGCTGGCCGCCGGAAAGTGCCTTCGGTTTGCGGGCCAGAACATCCGCCAGTCCCAGCGATTTCGCCACTTCCCTCACCCGCTGGTCGATCATCGCCCGGGTAAGGCCCAGTTCACGGCGCCGCATCTCCAGCGAAAATGCCATGTTTTTATACACACTCATGTGCGGATACAGAGCGTAATTCTGAAACACCATCGCAATGTCGCGATCCTTGGGCGCCACATCGTTCACCACCCGCCCGTTGATCTTCAGTTGCCCCGACGAAATCGCCTCCAGCCCCGCAATCATCCGCAGCGTGGTCGTCTTCCCGCAGCCAGACGGGCCCACCAGTACGATGAATTCATGATCCCCAATGGTGAGTGAAATATTATTAACAGCCGGTGTGCCGTCGGCGTAAATCTTGGATACATTTTCCAGTTCAACCGTCGCCAATGTGCTTCGCCTTCAATCCCGTCGTGATCGTCCGCTGCGTCATTCCACGGCCCATCCGTTCTTCACCCTCCCCCGCCCGCCTGCGCCGCCTCAATGCACGTGACGTATGATCTGCCCGCGCACCAGAAATACAATCTCCTCCGCGATATTGGTGCAGTGATCTGCGATCCGCTCAAAGTTCTTCGCTACCATGATCATCGATAAATCAGCGGGTATCCGATTGGCGTGCGCCGCCATCTGCGTCTGCAGATCATTATAAATCTGGTGATACAACGCATCGATGAGATCATCCCCCCGGCAGATGGCATCCGCCAGCGATGGATCGTTCAGCCCCAGGCATCGCGTGGTATCACGAAGCTGCTTGAGCGTCGATCGCGCCATGCCCGCCAGTTCCACCGGAATCTCCTGCCCCGCCTGCGCAAAGTCCGGCACCATCAGCGCGATGTTGTACGCACAATCACCAATCCGCTCCAGGTCGCTGTTGATCTTCACAATCGCAAAGACCGTCCGCAGATCCTGCGCCGTCGGCTGGTGCTCCGCCAGCAGGTTGATCGCCGCCCGCTCAATCTGCACCTCCTCCGCATCGATCTGCTGTTCATTATCAATGACCGACTGCGCAATCTCCGGCTTCCGCGAGATCACCGCCTCCGTCACCTGTTCACATGTCCCCTGCACCAGTGCC
>JAJZNY010000180.1 GCA_021852245.1 Planctomycetota bacterium
GGATTGCATCACCCGGCAAACAGAAGATGTACCCCTCAACGGTCCATTGCGGATGGAGCAGCAGCGGCAGGGATGAAATATATTCGCTGGGCATAAATCAAAGCTCGGCGGCGATCAGGTCGTGGTAAGTTTCGCGGCGGCGCACCACCTTCCATTCCCGTCCGCTCACGAGTACCTCGGCGGCACGCGGCCGGGCATTGTATTGACTGCTCATGGCAAAACCGTAGGCACCGGCGGAAAACACCGCGATCAGATCGCCGCGCTTCAGCGGCGGCAGGTAGCGATCTTTCGCCAGATAATCGCCGCTCTCGCATACCGGACCGACGACATCCACTTTCTGATCACCCGGTGTCCGGAGGGAACTGCCGCGATGCGGCGGGGTAAGCGCACGGCCGGGATTGACGGGCCAGATGAAATGATAACTTTCGTAGAGTGTGGGACGAATCAGATCATTCATTGCCGCATCGGCAATGACAAATTGCTTGCTTCCCCCCTGCTTGGTGTAGGTTACCCGCGATACCAGAATACCGGCATTGCATGATATGGACCGCCCCGGTTCAAGAATAATCTTCAGTCCGCGGTCGCGCAGCAGAGGAACGATGGCGGCGGCGTAATCGGCGGCCGACGGTGCCTCGTTGCCTTCATAAAACGCCGCGAAACCCCCGCCGATATCGAGGGTATCAATGACGATTCCTTCCCGCGCCAGCTCATCCATCAGCCCGAGCGCCTTGGTGATGGCGTCTACATAAGGCTGAACCGATTTAATCGGCGAGCCGATGTGCAGGTGCAGGCCGGAAAGGGAGAGGTGCCGGGCCCGGGCGGCATCGCGGTAGAATGCGGCCGCACGATCGATATCCACGCCGAATTTGGTCTCTTTTTTTCCGGTGAGGGTTTTCACGTGCGTTCCCGCGGAAGCGACGTCCGGATTCACACGGAGTGCTCCGCGTGCGGTTTTTCCCCTCAGGCCACAGATTCGGTCGATGTTCCAGAATTCCGCTTCGCTTTCAATATTAAATAGCAGGATGTCGGCATCCAACGCTTCATTAATTTCAGAATCGGTTTTTCCTACGCCCGCAAAGACGATCCCCTTTGGATCCCCCCCCGCCTGCAGAGCGCGAAAAAGTTCGCCGCCGGAAACCACATCAAACCCGCTGCCGAGCCCCGCAAGTGCACGGAGTATCGCGAGATTGCCGCAGGATTTAATGGAATAGCAGATAATCGGGCGCAGAGGTGCAAACGCCTCCGCCGTGCGCCGATAATGATTTTCAAGAGTGTTTCGGCTGTAAATATAGGTCGGCGTGCCGATTCGGGCGATAATGTCATCAACCGCGATGCCTTCGGCGTAAAGTTTTCCATCGATATAACTGAAATCGTCCATACAGGCTCATCTCCACACGAGAATAATCCGTTGGTCACATGTAACGCTGCAGATATTTCATCGCCTGCAGGGCGGCATCCTCCGCCGTGGTTTCATAGGGGTAGAGCTCGACCGTCACCCACCCCTGATAGCCGACCTTGCGGATCATGCTGAAAACAGCGTCAAAATCGATGGCACCGGTGCCGGGAATCAGATGCTGATGCACTCGGTTGGCGGCGATATCCTCCACATGGATGTGGGCGATGATGTCGTGGCAGGAGTCAATCACGGCAGCAGGGTCTTCCCCGACACAGAAAAAATGGCCTATGTCCGCGTTCATCCGCAGATGCGGATCGTTGATCCGATTGATAAATTCCCGGCATTGGGCGCTGGTTTCAATCAGCAGCCCCGGCTCGGGCTCAACGGTGAGCGTGATGTTCCGGCGGCGGGCCTCTGGCAATAATTGCGTAATACCGTCGGCGTATAAATCCAACGCGTTTTCCGCCGATTGCCCGGTCAGCGGGCCGCCGGGCTGAAGGGATATCGTCGATGCCCCCAACTTCGCCGCCATTTCAATACACGCCGCCGTGTGCAATATTCTCTGTCGGCGTGCGGCAGGGTCAGGATCAATCCATGTCGGCCGGTAAGTATCTCCCAAGGCGAAAAGGGTGAAAGCATTGATATTGGATATCTGCAGGCGTAATTGCCGAAGCTGCGTAAGCAGAGCCGCCACCCGCTCCGGCGGCATGTGCGGCGGATAGGCGTGCGGGATATCCGCCATGATCTCAACGCCGCTGTAACCGCACGACGCAATGGACGTTACCGCCTCCTCAAGTGATGTGCGTTTGAAGGCGTTGGTGGAAAATGCAAATTGGGTCATGGATTAGGAACTTCCACCCTATGGCGAGCCGCCGACGGATGATACCCCTCGGCGAAGGCCTGCGAGCGGCACAGAAAAGCCGGGAAACATCTGAGGCCCCATTCACATCGCGCCGGAGAACCTCCGGATGCCTGATATCCGTGCTGCGACCCCCCGCCGGGTCGCAAGCAGTCAGTCGATGACTTCGACGCCCATGGATCGGGCGGAACCGGCCAGCGTTTTCATTGCGCTGTCGACCGATCCTGCATTGAGATCGGGCAGTTTGGTTTCGGCCAGTTTACGCAGTTGGGCCTTGGTGATTTTGCCGACCTTTTTCTTATTCGGTTCTCCGCTCCCCTTTTCAAGGTTGATGGCATCTTTGATCATCACGGATGCGGGCGGCGTCTTGATGACAAAATCAAAGGTGCGGTCGGAATAGACCGTGACTTCCACACCAACAACCTTGCCCTTGAGGGCGGCGGTGGCGGCATTGAAGCGGGTAATGAACTGGCCGGGGTTCACACCGTTGGCACCGAGCACGGGGCCGATCGGCGGCGCCGGAGTCGCGGTCCCTCCGGGAGCCTGCATCTTGAATTTTTTAACAATTTCCTTAGCCTTAGCCATGAATCAACCTCATATTACGCCGGCAGTCCGTCAATCCCTGTGCGGCCCGCCCCGTTCTGCCACAAAAACACAATCTCTTCTATGGGGACCGATATCAGCCGAGCGGCGGCTGGTATGAATCCCTCGCCATCACACGAACATTTTTACGACCATCTGCAGGCAACTTGGTCCGCCACTGTCGAATTTTACGCCGCAGCGGCAGCACGACAAAAAACAAAAACGTCACCACTATCGCGGCTATCAGTACGATGGCAAATCCGAAAATCATCAGCGGCACCAGAACAATGAGTGCCACGACCACCCACATCCAGTGCGATACAAGGGCACCGGTTCGCTTCTCGGATTCCGGAGGACTGAGAAACAGGATTCGCATGTCGCCTTTTCTCCTAGTCTCCCGCTCCCGCCGGCGCACCACCGTCCTGAATCTTCTCCAACTGCCAATACTCCAATTCAAGCGGTGTCGAACGCCCGAAGATGGATACAATAACGCGGACAAGTCCTTTTTCAGAGTTAATCTCGTCCACCTCTCCTTCGAAGCTTTCGAAGGGACCTTCGCGAATTTTAACCTGATCGCCCTTGCGGAATTCCACCTTGACGGAACTTCCGGCATCCGGCTTTTCCGCCTCGGCGATGATCTTTTCTACTTCCTTGGCGCCCATCGGACTGGGCTTGTTACGTTCTCCGATAAAATCCCCAGCTCCCTGGATATCCCGGAAGGCATACCATGCACGCTCCGGAATTTTGCCATCTTTTTCCAGTACCATTTCGACGAACACATAACCGGGATAGAGTTTATGCTCCGCAACTTTCTGCTGGCCGGACTTGACACGCTTGACACGTTCGCGAGGCACCAGAACGCGGCCGATAAGATCGTCCAAGCCTTCCGCTTTTATTTTCCGTTCTAATTTATCGCGCACATAATCTTCACGATTCGATGCCACCTTGAGCACGAACCATTGCATATTGGTAACGGTGGTTTGAGCTTCAGCCATAATATCCTGTTAACCCTGTTCAATATTCCGGCTCTTGGCGGAACGAGCCGCCCCCAAGCCACCCTATTTTAACGCAAAATGTGGATTTTTTGAAACAACCAGACAAATCCACCATCGACTAACCAGAGCATGGCCGCGAGACCGAGCGTCATCAAAATGACCAGCCGAGTAGAACGGACGACTCCAGCAGGCGTCGGCCAAACTACCTTGCGCATTTCGCTTTCGGTCAGGATCATGAAATCGGCATTTTTTGGCCGGTTTACGACTAAAAATGCCAAGAAAACGCCGAATCCGGCGATTACGATTGAGACGACCGCCTGAACATATTTGGGTTGCGTGGGGATGATGCGATGCAGAGTCCAGTGGATGGCCAACAGGGTCATGATGGCAACCCCAACGGCGGTTCCAATGCGTACCGCCCGCCCCTGTTCTTTTTTGTATATTTTGAAAAATGACACGCCGCTATTCGCCTCGTAATTCAAGCTAACCCCCGGAACACCCCGGGACGACTCCGTAACTCTGCGCACCATCTCGATGCGGGGCAACACGACAGGCAGGAATCGAACCTGCAACCTTCGGTTTTGGAGACCGACGCTCTGCCAGTTGAGCTACTGTCGTAACAGATTTTCAAGCTGGCGGCCCGAAACGGCTATTTGCCCTTCTTGACCTTATGCTCCGTGTGCTTTCGTAGCCGTGGCGAAAACTTTGAAAACGTCTTCTTCGTGTCAAATTCCTTCGGATTGATGGTAATCCGATAGTTTAAATCTTTAGTTTCGCTGCACACCAGCCAGACCCATTCACGAGCCATGATTCATTCACTCCATGTTTTGTACACCGGCCATGCCACCGGTACTTTCATTCCCGGAAGGACAACGCTGGCCTGACAGCACCACCATCGGAATGCAACTCCAACTATCGGGCTGGATGGCAACATTCCCAGGCGACTCCGAATGATAGCCGATACGCCTCCGGTTACCAAATAAATAGATTGGGAGCCGCAGACTTTACAGTCGTTCGCGACCCCCAATCCGATGTATCGAACATCAATCAGGCGATGATCTTGGTCACAACGCCTGCACCCACGGTGCGTCCACCCTCACGGATGGCAAATCGAACGCCCTGTTCCATGGCAATGGGGCAATCGCCAAGATCGACGGTGATCTTGACATTATCGCCCGGCATCACCATTTCCGCGCCGTTGGCCGGTTCAAGCGAGCCGGTCACATCGGTGGTACGGAAGTAGAACTGCGGCCGATATCCTTTGAAGAAGGCCGTATGGCGACCCCCTTCATCTTTGGTCAGCACATAGATTTCCGCTTCAAACTTGGTGTGCGGGGTGATGGAGCCCGGCTTGGCCAGCACCTGACCGCGTTCGAGCTCTTCCTTTTCCACACCACGCAGGAGCAGACCCACGTTATCACCCGGAATAGCCTGATCCAGAGTCTTCTGGAACATTTCAACGCCGGTGACGACCGTCTTTTTGGGTTCTTTCTTCAGACCGACGATTTCCACTTCATCGTTGACCTTGATGGTTCCGCGTTCCACACGGCCGGTTCCGACCGTACCGCGGCCCTTGATGGAAAACACGTCTTCAATGGGCATGAGGAAAGGCTTGTCCACTTCGCGGACCGGCTCCGGAATATAGGTATCCAAAGCCTCGACCAGCTTCATGATCGGCTCGATGGCCTTGGCATCCGTCGGGTTTTTGAGCGCGTTGACCGCGGCGCCGCGGATGACAGGCACTTCATCGCCGGGGAATTTGTATTTGCTCAGGAGTTCGCGAATTTCAAGCTCGACGAGTTCCAGCAGTTCAGGATCATCCACAAGATCGACCTTATTGAGGAACACGACGATCCGCGGCACGTTCACCTGACGGGCCAGAAGGACGTGTTCACGGGTCTGGGGCATCGGACCGTCAACGGCGGATACCACGAGGATCGCGCCATCCATCTGCGCGGCGCCGGTGATCATATTCTTGACGAAGTCGGCGTGGCCCGGGCAGTCAATGTGAGCGTAGTGCCGCTTGTCCGATTCATATTCCACGTGGGAGACGGCAATGGTCACGATTTTGGAAGGATCGCGCCGACCCTGCTTTTCAGAGGCCTTTGCCACTGAATCATAAGATACCGCCGACGCCAGACCCTTTTGAGCCAGCACGGTTGTCAATGCGGCGGTGAGAGTGGTCTTGCCATGGTCAATGTGACCGATGGTGCCAACGTTTACGTGGGGCTTTTTACGTTCAAATACGCCCTTAGCCATGTGAATAAACCTCCTACGGTTAAAAACATCTCAATTTATTTGACCCGACCGGCTTACACTGCCGGGTCAGTATCCAACCCAATCACTGCGAAATCGACGGCGTTTCGGGCATTTCTTCGGCATGCCACGCCGGGATCAACACGCTGCCACCCGCACAATCGATAGCTACTGATGGGACTTGAACCCATGACCTCGTCCTTACCAAGGACGCGCTCTACCAACTGAGCTACAGCAGCGATGTAAATACCAGCCGCCCGCCCGGCCCGGCTTACCAAACCGTGCCCATTACACGGCCGCAGGGACAAAGCCCGCATGTCAATCCGCCGAGGCCGCCATCCACCGCGCCACTTCGCTGCTTCCGGGACAGGGGCATGCCACTAACCCGATTCAGCAAAGCACAACAGTGTACTATCACCAATTATCCCCTGCAACCATCCGAATTTTCATTCACCCCGGGGCGGAGAGGGGGTGGTTCCAGCTTCCGGAGCCCGCTGTGGTAACACGATCGTCGGATTGGGATACAATGCCAGCATGCTGGCAGGTCAAGAACATGATTCTTAATTTCATTCGCGCGATCTTTGTTCTGCTCGTCGCCGTGGTGGCGATTTCGTTTCTATCTCAGAGCGTCGGCGCCGGTGATAACTGGCCCTACATCGTGATGGTGATATGCGTGGTGTCCGCCTTTGCCATCATCATCGTCGACTATCTGATCAAGCGTAAAAATCTCTCCGCTATCGCAGGACTGTTCCTCGGCATTCTGGTCGGCATGCTGGTAACCGTCGCACTCGACTATCTTCTGTCGCAGGTATTTAATACTTTTTTTCCCACGCTTTCGTATCCGGTCATCACCGGCACCAAACTGCTTCTGGGGATTGTGGTCTGCTATCTGAGTGTATCGCTTATTCTGCAGACCAAGGATGACTTTCGTTTTGTGGTGCCGTATGTGGAATTCAGCCGCGCCACCCGGGGTTCACGCCCGTTCATTCTTGATACCAGTGTCATCATCGACGGACGCATTGCGGATGTCGCCGCCACAGGTATTTTTGAAAGTCGCATTCTGGTCCCGCGATTTGTCCTCAATGAACTTCAGACCATTGCCGATTCCAGTGACAAACTGAAGCGGGGGCGGGGCAAACGCGGCCTTGACGTGCTGCAGAAGCTCCAGTCGCTCGGACGAATTGAGCTTCACATCTGGGACGGCACGCTGCTCGGTGATGCCAGCGTGCAGGGTGTTGATCAAAAATTACTGCTGCTGGCAAAGCAGGAGAACGGCCGAATTATCACCAATGACTTTAACCTCAATAAAGTCGCCGCCCTGCAGGGCGTTCAGGTGCTGAATCTCAACGACCTGGCCAAGGCCGTCAAACCGGTGGTACTGCCGGGCGAAACATTGGATGTTCGAGTGATCAAGCCCGGAGAGGGTGCCGGGCAGGCCGTCGGATATCTCGAGGACGGCACCATGGTCGTGGTGGAAGGTGCCCGGCAGCGTATGGGGACGCTCGTTCGGGTAACGGTGACCAACTCAGTGCAGACTTCGGCCGGGAGAATGATCTTCGCTCGCCTGGATGACAATGGGGATCGCGGGGCCGAAAAACCTCCACAACCGCAATCCGCGGGTTCGGATCAGAATTGAGACGCCCTCATGTCCAAATGAGCACCTCAGGATGATGATTATCGGGTTAGCGAAGGCCGCTGGCGCCGACGGCCGAAATCAATCCATCACGTAAAAGCCGATGAAACGGATGTTCCAGAGGTGATTTTGACGTAAGTCGTTGTATGACAATGAGTTAATGTCGATTTTTGGCATTTACGTGTAGCCACTAAAATATTGCGATATTTCGGTTTTTCACTTGACTTGTCTTTT
>JAJZNY010000344.1 GCA_021852245.1 Planctomycetota bacterium
AAGCCCACTCCCAAACCGGACATTCGCAGTCTGCTCCGTCCGATCGGCCCGGTGGTGATTCTCGGGGCCGGCAATTTCCCCCTGGCATTTTCACTGGCCGGTGGAGATACGGCCTCGGCACTCGCGGCAGGGTGTCCGGTTATTTTCAAGGCACATCCGGCTCATCCCGGCACCAACGAACTGGTAGCCCAAACGCTCTATCAAAGCATTGCGGAGGTCGGCCTGCCCCCGGGAATATTTTCTCTCCTTTATGATGATTCCCACTTCGTCGCTCGCGCCGCAATTCAACACCCGGCCATTCGTGGCGTGGCCTTTACCGGATCGTGCGAAGCAGGGCTTGCGGTAGCCCAGCTTGCGGCGGATCGGCCGGAGCCCATTCCTGTTTTCGCCCAAATGGCTGCACCCAATCCCGTCTTTATCCTGCCCGGTGCACTGCAGCACCGAAGTATGCAGATCGTAGAGGCGATTGCCCAGTCCATTACATTGAGCGTAGGGCAATATTGCACCAAGCCGAGCATCGTCTTCCTGCCGGAGGGGCCGGACGCCGAATCGCTCGCCTCCAGTCTGGTGCGGATTCTCTCCGCTGTGCCCGCAGCACCGATGACATCACCGACCGTCGCCGAGCAATATCGCAGGCACGTATCTCGTCGGCTTTCAGCACTGGGCGTGGACCGATTGACGGGTGAGTGGAAGGATCCGCCGGATGGGCCATCATGGGTGCTCCCCGCCGTTTTGCGAACCGATGCGGAACATTTCCTGCACCAATATCAACTCCACGATGAAATCTTCGGACCCGCGACGCTGCTGGTTACCTATCGTGACGATCCTCAGGTGGTACAACTGGCCGAAAACATCGGTGGACAAATGGCCGTTGGAATATTTGGCACGCCGGAAGATTTTTCACAACACATCGACCTGCTCGGAATTCTTGAACAGCGTGCCGGGCGGCTGGTATTCAATGGCACACCGACCCGCGTTGAACTCTGCAATGCGATGGCGCACGGCGGGCCTTTCCCGGCAACCAATGTGGATCGCTTTTCGGCGGTCGGCTCGACAGCCATTTATCGCTTTGTCCGGCCCGTCACATTTCAAGATGCGCCGCAGGCACAACTTCCGGATGAGCTCAAAGATGAAAATCCGCTCGGAATCCTCCGCGTATTAAACGGGGCTATTACGGGCGCGGCGGTGCACAGCCGTTAAATAATCATACTCAGCCCTCCCGACATCGATTCCTCAGAGACATCGAAACATGGAATGGGCGTCCGCTCGGACATTCGGTTGAACCGGCCGACAATCAAAAACCAATGCGCGGTTTATTTTTTTGCGACCACGATAAAATAGGCGTCGATGCCGAGAAGGAGACGATATCCCCCTGATTCCCGTGGCGTGCGTCTGGTGCACTCGCCAGCCGACATTCGTGGCGATCATTGCGTTTTAATGGTGAAATCATCAGATGAGCTTGATGCCGTGCTCGCGTTGGCCCCATCGGGTGGTTATCGGCGGGTGTGGGGACTCTGCGCGCCGTTTGTGATCCGTAGCGAGATTTTACCGGCGTTGATGACGCGGTTTGAACGCATTGCCTGGTTCGACTCACCGGATCATATCTCGCAGGCGAAGCGGAAAGCGATTGAACGACATGACTCATCCGTCATCCTCGGTTCCCTGTTTGATGGGCGAACGGGCACACTGAGCCTGATGCGCTGCGATTTATCCTGTGCCATCATCCCGCGTGATCTGGCGCATCGCCTGTGGGGAAGCCGCGATCAGCGACCGGAGCTTTCCGATGATGGGACGATTCTCAGTTGCCACGAGCGGAACATCCCGGTCGTGGAGGTGCTCGCGACGGTTGATCCCGTCTTCCGGCGTGAATACCGCCGTCGTATCTGGGCGCTGCAGCGGGATATGGGATCGCGTATCCGACACCTGCGTAAATTGCGCGGTGCCCGCCGCGAGGATTTTCCCGGCGTGACCGCCAAAACGGTCGCCCGCATCGAGCGCGGTGAAATCAGGAATCCTCAGAAGGAAACGTTACGACTTATCGCCCTGCATCTGGGCGTGAAACCGGATGAACTGCTCGGCTCTCCAACCCGTTATTAATCTGCATCGCCGCTGGATTACCAACGACATCACGATCGCAAAATTGTCATTCCAGTTCCCAGGTGTGTTCCTCGACACTGCTGTAACTGGACAGAATTCGGTTGAAAATGTCTTGATCGGCAAGCGTCAGTTCACATTGCCGCCGTTCCATCGCCATCCGTGCAATCGAGACCATTTTATGGAAATCAAGCCGGCTGATTCCCTCGTCCGTCACCCAAGAGAAACTTGGTATGAATTTGGGTGGCCGCGATGTCAGCACCTGACTGGCAAACCCGATAACGGACCCGGTTGAAAGCATGGTGCCGATCCCCAGCTTGGCATGATCGCCGATGATCGATCCCAGAAAATTCAGGCCGGTGGATCGGGGCCGACCGTTAATCGGCACGCGCACCTCGCCCAACGTGTTTTTCAGATTGCTGGTGACGGTGCCGGCGCCGATGTTCACCCATTCACCGATAACGCTGTTGCCCAGAAATCCCTCATGCTGTTTGTTGGCGTAACCTTGAAACAGGCACGCCGATACCTCCCCTCCGACTCTGCAATGTGGGCCCAGAACCGTATCCTCACGGATATCCGCGCCGGTACGGATGACGCAGTGTTCGCCAATGTACACCGGGCCGGTAATCACTGCATTGGGGCGGATGATGACATGGTTTTCGATCCAGATAGGGCCGTTGGTGGCGTCGAGGATAACGCCCGGAAAAATCTGCACATCGCTGCCGACGTAGATGTTCTCTTCCGCAAGCACGTAAACGCCCTTCATCGGCTTGCTTTTTTTTGCGTTACCGCGCCGTTTGAAATCCTCCAGCAGCAGGGGGCGCACATGACGGAGCAGATCCCAAGGGAAGCGAATCATGGTGGCATCAATGACTCCCCCGGCCATTTCGTGACTCAGATCATCCAGAAATTTGGATCGCACAATCCGCTTAAGATCAATCGTCTTAAGCCGAGGCCCGGAGATATGCATCCAGGCGAAATCATCCGCGGCTATGCCGGTGGAGTCCGGCGGCGGTTCGACAAACGGCTCGGTCATGAGCCAACGGGCATTGACGAACACAGCCCCGCGGCCGGGTATGACGGGCGGATTGATAGGAATACCCAATCGCTCGCGATATTTCACGGCGAGCGTATCCCGGATCAGGAGCCCTTCCGGTGGCCGGGGCAGATTGCGCAGCATCCGATCGATGAGCAAATCACTGCCACATCGCAGCAGCGAAGCCGGGCGGTTATAGGTCAGGGGGAAAAGATCATCCACGCGGTGATCTTCCAGGATATAAATGGGTGCGGCCATAAGGTATGTCCAATCCCTTGGTGCCCCCCATGCCCGACGGTTGGCCAGGCCGGGATAGGCCATCTGCAACCCATCATGGGGTTGCGAGTAAAAAAACCTCCACCGCGATGTCGTGAGGCGGCAAAGCTCGAACCCTTTTAATAAGGGCGGACCTGCGCAGGAAACGGATCAGGACTACCACAGCTGTTCCGATAAATCGGAACCAGGCTTGTCCGTTCTCGCCAACCCGGGGTCCTTGCTAGTACTCATCGGTCCGAGGCATTAAACCGCTCTAGCTCGAACATGGCAGAGGTATGGGAAATGTAGCCGCGCCACCGGGGAATTGCAACCGGTAGGCGCCTTTGAATCAGGCCGATAACCGGAGAGCCAATTAAGGTCGTGCCTTCCCACCCCAATATGCGATTGCGTGCCCGTGAGAATCAAGATTCATGACGCCCGCAGTCACGAGCCCCTTTTCACCGTCAGGTTCGCAGACGCTTACCAGCGGAACTATTTCCCGATGCAGAAGCGACTGAAAATCAGCCCCAGAATCGCATCACTGCTGACCGTACCCGTGATCTGCCCGACGGCGTCCAAGGCGGCACGCAGATCGGCCGCCATTAACTCCGGCTCAGTCTCCACCCGATGCGGGTCGTCGACGATTCGCGCCAAAGCGCTATCCGCGATCTCCAGTTGTCTGATATGTCGCTCATTGAGCATCACACGACTACCGGCCGCCGAGGGCTTCGCCAGTGCAAGTTGCCCGATCTGATCTCTCAGTTTTTCAATTCCCTCGCCGGTCACGCTGCTGACTCTCCACTCGCCGTGGTGAGTCCGACCACCGGCGATATCCGCCTTGCTTCGCACGCAGAGAATTGCCACCGCCGATGATGTTGTCCTGGGAAAATCATCGCCGCTTTCCGAAACCCAGATCACCACATCGGCGCGGTCAATCGTATGCTCCCGCATCTGATTCATGGATGTGTGCAGCAGACTTTCGCATGTCTCCAGTCCCGCCGAATCTACCAAATTGACAACACCGCTCGGAGTTCTGAGCGGTGCTGAGATTGAGTCGCGTGTGGTGCCGGCATGCGGTGAGACCATCGCTCGCGGTATTCCCAGAAGGGCGTTGAACAGCGAACTTTTTCCGGCGTTGGGTCGGCCCACCAGCACCGCGATCGGGTGATGTTCCGCGCGACGCCAGCGACGGTTGTGGAACTGCAGTTCCGCAAGTTCACGTCGCAGTGCCGCAGCGCGGACGCCCAATTCCTCCCCGGTGATCACGCCTACATCATGCTCATCGGTAAAGTCAATGCCAGCCTCAACCAGCGCCAGCAGTTCTCCGATCTGCGTCGATTGCCGCATCGCCCACTGATACAGCTCACCGCAGCGCAGGGTGGATGCGGCGGCAAACTCGTGTTCGCTTTGCGCGTGGATCACGGCGTTGATCCCTTCCGCACGGCTGATGTCCATTTTGCCCAGTTCGCAGGCTCGGTATGAAAATTCGCCCGGCCCTGCCGATCGGGCGCCGGCCCTAAGCAGGTCGGCCAGCAGGGATCGGGCCAGCACGGGAATGCCGGGAATGTGCAGTTCCGCCATGTCCTGGCCGGTAAAGCTGTGCGGATTGGAAAATAAGATAAGGCCAGCGGGAATTGATTCGTATTTCAGCCGGACATCTATCCATTGCCGTGGCGGCAGATTTGCCGGCCGCGCCTCCAAAAGGCGCAAAGCCAGATTCCATGCCTCCGGGCCGGAGAGACGCACGATCGCGCGGGCTCCGTGTCCTGGTGCCGAACTCATGGCCGCAATGGTGTCATTCATCTGCATACCGCCAGATTAACCGCTGCGGTACCGGATTTCACGCCACCTCCGGTTCTCTTATCATGGCGGTATAGCCGCATTTTTATCACCAGGTATGGCGTTTACTTGTCGCTCCGCAATTGAATCGGTAACATCCACTTTCTGTGGATGGCGTCATGTTGTGATGTTGATACATGCAGCAAACATTCCATGGTGTCATACCCCGCTAAACGATCAGATATCTCAAGGGGTTATTTATTATGCCTGGTGATCACATTCAAAAACCGGATAATCCGAACCTGAATATAAGTTCCGCCCTGAAGAATCCGCTTTCACGTCGCACGTTTCTGGCCGGTACTGTCGCTACCGCTGTAGCATCCATGGCCGTTTCGCAAGCTGCCCCCGATGAAAACGCAGCCAGATGGATATGGGATCATCAGGCCGGGCCCGTCAATACCTGGATGTGCTTTCGCCGCACGGTGACCCTCTTGAATACACCTCAGCATGCCGTCGCCGAGATTGCAGTTGATTCAAAGTATTGGCTCTGGATCAACGGCAAGCTGGCACTTTTTGAAGGTGCATTGAAGCGTGGGCCGCGTCCGGGGGAAACTTATTGTGATCATTTGAATTTGACACCCTTTCTCAAAGCGGGGGTCAAATACCATTGCTGTTCTGGTCTGGTATTGGGGAAAGAGCGGCTTTTCGCATGTCAGCAGCGGACGAGGCGGTCTTTATTTTGCCGCCGACATTGACGGCATAAAACTGATCAGCGATCATCATTGGAAGGCCATGCAGCATCCTGCCTATGGTCCGAGCACTCCACCGAGTCCCAACTACCGACTTTCGGAATGGAACGTGGAATTTGACGCCCGAAAAGATATCCCCGATTGGGTGGGCGTGAATTTTAACGACACTGCCTGGCCATCGGCTGTGGAAAAAGGTGTAGCAGGGGATAAGCCCTGGGGGCCACTGCAACCGCGACCGATAGCGTTCTGGAAAATTACGGATATTCAACCCTATGTCAACGACCGACAGATTCAAGCCTTGAAACCCGAACAAGCCATACGGTATCCGGTTATGTCCATCCTGAATCAGTCTAAATTGCCGCCGAAATTCAAAGGGAGGCGGGTATGGTGTCAACTCCCCTATGATGCTCAGATCACGCCCTATCTGAAAATTGACGCGCCGGCGGGATTGGTCATCGACATTCGCACCGATCGCTATTTTCCGGGCGCCAATTCGGTACGATCACAATACGTGACCCGGTCCGGCGTGCAGGAATTCGAATCGCTCGGGTGGATGAACGGCGAGCATGTCGTTTACAGCCTTCCGCCAGGTATTAAAATTTTACAGCTTGGCTACCGGGAAAGTGGCTACAACTGCAACTTGGCCGGCCACTTCACCAGTTCCGATCCGGCGCTCAACGAACTCTGGAAACGGGCGCAGCGGACTCTGTACGTCAATTTGCGTGATAATTACTCCGATTGTCCGGATCGCGAGCGCGGCCTCTGGTGGGGCGATGTGGTCATCGATCTGGGGCAGACCTTTTACGCCCTGGATCGTCAATCGGATCGACTCATAAAAAAAGCCATCGACAACCTCGTGGGGTGGCAGGAGCCTGGAACCGGTGTACTCTATGCGCCCGTCCCCTCCCTTTACACTCAAAATGAGTTGCCCTGCCAGATGTTGGCAAGTATTGGCTGGTATGGCTTTTGGAACTACTTCATGCACACCGGCGATGCCGAGACGATCCACAGGGCCTATCCTCATGTCCGCCGATATCTGCAACTTTATCATCTCGAAAAAGATGGACTCGCTCCGCATCGACATGGAGGCTGGCCCTGGTATGATTGGGGAACCAATATTGACGAACGCCTGCTTGACAATACCTGGTTTTATCTCGCCCTGAAGGCCGCCGTCCAGATGGCGAAACTGACCGGCCATCATTCCGATATTTCACGTTACAAGCATGACATGGCAAGTATCGCATCACGCTTCAACGCCGCCTACTGGAATGGCGAGGCCTATCGAAGTCGGCATTACACCGGGGCAACCGATGATCGGGGCAATGCCATGGCAATCCTTTGTGGTTTTGCCAAACAGGAGCAGTTTCCGGCATTGCTTAAAGTTTTGCAGACGCAGATGTTTGCCAGTCCGTATATGGAAAAATATGTATTAGAAGCATTATTCCACATGAACCAGCCGAGTGCCGCTGTTGCCAGAATGAAAAATCGGTACGCCCGCTTTCTATCTCTGCCGATATCCACACTTCCGGAGCGATGGGACTGTGATGGCTACAATGGGTCGTACAATCATGGCTGGTCCGGGGGGCCGCTGACACTGATGTCTCAAAAGATGGCCGGGATCGCGCCCCTTGCCCCCGGTATGAAGAAATGCCAGATTTTACCTCAGCCTGGCGATATCGAGCACGTCTCTGCTTCCATGTTGACCCGACAGGGTTTGATAGCCGTGAACCTTCACAACGCTCGCGATAGTTTTACAATCACCGTCAATCTGCCGTCCCCGATCGTGGCGACAGTGGGCATTCCGGTGCGAAAAGAGCCGTGGCGATCTATTTCTATGAATGGCCAATCGGTGGATATCGAAGGTAACCGGGAAAACCACGGCAACCGGCCATGGCAGTATCAGGGCAAAAAAGCAGGCTTTTACCTTTTCACCCTGCCGAGAGGAAAATTTGTTTTGAAAGCCGAAATCTAAAAAATAACGGTGCCGGAAAAGACTGGTAGAAGCGTCACCTTCATTCTGCAGCCTTTTC
>JAJZNY010000210.1 GCA_021852245.1 Planctomycetota bacterium
GATCTGAAGGGAGAATTCATACCGCCCATTCCCGGCTACAGCGGCGGGCATATTGACCTGAGAACCCGGGCGGTGAAGGCGAAAATAAAAATTCTATATGTGGATGGGTATCCGCGATGGGAATATCGATATCTGAAGAATGATCTGGCCCGCGAAAAGACCACGTTGCTGAGTTGCCTTCTGCTTTCGGCGGATAATCATTTTGCCCAGGCGGGGAATATTCCGATCCGCCGATTTCCCGAGACGCAATCTGAACTGGATCAATACGATGTGTTGATACTCGGCGATGTGGATCCGGATTATTTTTCGCAGCGGCAGATGAAACTCATCACGCATTTTGTGGGGGATCATGGGGGCGGATTTTTAATGATTTCCGGCCCGGAGTATTCGCCGCGTGCCTACCGCGGTACGCCGATTGCCAAGCTGCTTCCCATTATCATCGGCAACCCGGCAAACCCGGCCATGGCGCCGGTGGAGGGGATTCCGTTCGGTCTTCGCCTTACGGTCGCGGGACGTCGCAGCATGCTGTTTCATTTTTTCAGCAGTGAAGCGGCCAATCTGCATGAGGTGGCCAATCTGCCGCCGCTGTATTGGTATCAGCCAGTGGCGGGCCTTGCCCCGAGTGCGACGGTGCTGGCGATGGTGGCGGGACGGCAGATCACGGCCCGCGACATACCGGCGATTGTGCTGGGGCGATACGGCGCCGGGCGGACGATGTTTTCGGCGATTCAGGATACATGGCGGTGGCGTGCGTATCACGGCGCCCCGATCTACAAGAGCTATTGGTTGGAGACGGTACGAACTTTGGCGCGATCGCGGCTCTTCGGGCGGCATCGTGCGGTGGTGCTGCGATCGTCGGGGCGGCGGGCATTGGTGGGACAATCGGTGCCGGTGACTCTGCATGTCAATCGCATGAGTCTGCTTGCATCGCTGCCGCATCAACTTCAACTGAGCGTCCACGGCCCGGGCGGCGCCATGCAGGTGCCGATGCTCTCCGATCCGAACAATCCGGGGGTGTTCAGATCACTGGTCCATATCTGGACGGCCGGGGACTATCGATTCAGCCTCAAGCCGGGACAACTGGCGGTGGCATCACCGACGCTGAATATCTCCGCCGAGACTCCGGAGACGGAATTTCTCAATCCGCGGGCGGATATCCCCGCCATGGCGCATCTGGCGGCGGCGGCTGATGGTAAAATGGTTCGACCGGCAACGTTTGAAAAGGCGGGCGACGTGATCCCGGACCGGAGCGTGGAAAGTCTGCTTATTCATTCGCATCAGATATGGAATAAGCCGTGGGCACTGGCACTATTGATCATCCTGCTGACCGCCGAGTGGCTGTTGCGGAAACGGGCGGGGCTGATTTAACGCGGCCTGCGGGTGAGATGGAGGTGACCGGCGGGGCCGGGCCATCCATGGCCGTCACGGAGACAGGTTGGTGAAACGTCCATGACATTGCTGCAAACACCACCGGGCACGTCCCTTCCGGGCAAGATTAAAACTCTGGCGGCGGCAATCCGGCGCCGTCTGATGCTGCTGGGGCTGATGCAGACGCTTGCGGGCGCCGTTTCGGCGGCACTGATACTGGGCGTGGCGGATTATTTTCTGCATTTCCCCGGAATGCTGCGTCTGGTGCTGATCGTGCTGTTTATGATTGGTACGCTTGCCGCGGTGATCTGGAAGGTGATCCGGCCGGCGCTGCGCCGGGTGCCCCGGGCGGTGCTGGCGCATCATCTTGAAAAGACCGGCCATCTGGATCACGACGAAATATCGGCCGCATTAGACTTTCTGGATTCCGGCCTTCACGAGCGTAACGCCCTTGCGGCGCAATCGGTGGAAACAGCGCGTACGGCCGCAGCACACATTCGGCTCGGCGATGCACTATCGTGGAAATTCATACGCCGATATGCCGGATGGTTTGCAGTGGCGGTGGCAGTTTGCGCGGGTCTGGCGCTGACCGCTCCGCGGCTGGCAAATATCAGCCTGCGGCGATGGACGAACCCGCTGGCAGCCAACCCCTGGCCGCTGCATGTACTGGTGAGCCTCACCTGGGGCAAGGGAGGCCCGCCGAAGATTCTGCCCAGTGGCGATCCTTTTGCAGTGAACGCCCGTGTGGAACGAGGATTTAATACTCAACTGAGAGTCTGGCTGGAGATTCGCCGACCGCACGGCGGCCGGCAGGCTGAATTGATGACGTGGCAGGGAAAAGCGACCGGCAGCGTCTACCAGAAGGTGATTCTGCCTCAACCGGGAAGGCTGGTGATTCGCGTCCGGGCGGGGGATGATGATCGCAATCCGTGGGTTTCGGTTTTGGTGCTGCCGCGTCCGCGGATCCTCTCGATGACGGGAACGATCGTACCGCCGGCGTACGCCAAAGGCGCCCCCCACTATCAGATTAACCTGCTCACCCACCGTGCTGAAATCATCCGCGGTTCCACCCTTGACATTGCGGCGACGAGCAATCAGGGAATCTACGCGGTGCATGTGGTTGGCGGCCCGCCGCCGGTGCGTATTGTGATGCCCGGAACGCACAGCGGCCCGGCATCGAAGCGAGCCGAGATCATCTATCAGCCGCAGACATCATTTGCCGGGCGGCTCGAAGTGGCCGATTCACACCATCTGGAAAGTTATCGCGGCGGTCGATTCCGCGTGGTGGTCGTGCCCGATGCCCTGCCGCAGGTGGCTATCACGCATCCGCGCTATGCTCTGGATTTGACTCCGCAGGCGTTGATTCATCTGCATATCCGCGCCTCGGATGATCTGGGGCTTACCACGCTGGCGATTGTGGGGGTTAAGCGCGGTGCGGGGAATAAGGCCAAGCCGACCTTTACCCAGAGTGCACGGTGGAAATCATTGCGATACAGTGCCCTGACACACGGGGAGATTGGAAAAGCCGTTGTGCCGTGGACGCCGGAGTCGATGCACCTCAAACCGGGTGATCAGATCGATCTGATGGCGCAGGTGCGTGACAATTATGTCAGTCGAAAGGCCCCCTACCACCACCCGGCAGTGGATTCGCCACGACTGGTTATCAGTATTTTGACACCGGGACAGATTGAGCGGCAACTGCAGCGTTCGCTTCAGGGGGTGCGGCGTTCCATTGAATCGCTGATACGGCGCCAGAGAGTCACACGGGATCAGGCACAACTGCTCCAGCGGGCCATTTCAAGCGCCCACGCGCTGACGGCCGCACAGAAACTGCTGCTTTCGCAGTTGCCGCGGGCGCAGAATCGCGAGGCCCTCAGTGCGGAGGCGATCACGCGAGAACTGAAATTGTTATCTTCAACGGCCCGGCGCAATGGACTCTTATCGCGATCGATCGGCCGCACGATCACGGGTGCGCAACATGTGATGAGCCGTGTGGGCGGGCATGTCATGCCGCGAGCGCAAAGCCATCTCTCGCATGCGAATCGCAGTGTGACGGCAGGCCAGGTGCAACAGGCGGGCAAGCCGCTGGGCGCGGCAACGCGACGTGAGAGTCAGGCGATTCGCCGGATGAAGGCGCTGGTGGCCCAACTTGGGGCGGCGGGGATATTTAATTCGCTGCGGCATTCAACCGCCCGGCTGCTGGCCCAGCAGGAACATCTGGAAAAGCAGTTGCGAAAACTGGCGAAGCAAACACTGGGCAGACCGTTTTCACAATTATCCAAGGCACTTCAGCAGCAGGTGCAGCGGCTTGGGGCGGAGCAGAAGCAACTGGCAGCAAAAGCCGCTCGTCTGACGAATAACCTGAACCGGGCGGCCCGACAACTGGCGAAATCCAATCCGCATATGGCGGCTGCACTGAAAGCGGCAGCGCAACTCGCGGCCCGCTATTCGGTGGTCGGGGCCATGGGGCAAGCCGCATCCAATGCAGCACAAAATCATCTTCAATCGGCATCGAGCAATCAAAAACAGGCGGCAAACGGGCTGAAGAAAATGCTGCATGTGCTCAATCAGCAGGCAAAACGTTCCCTTTCGCGGCAGATTAATCGTCTTAAAACGCTGCTGCAGCAGGTTCAGGCGCTGCTGCGAAACCAAAAGCTGCTCGCTACCACAACCGCATCGGAACCGCTCAATGCCTCGCGTGTGATGCTCGCTCCCGTCGCCAATCACCAATCCACACTGGAGCTAACGGCGGCGGAACTTGCGGGCAAAAGCCGCCGTGCAGATCCGTCCGGTTACGCCCATGCGTATCTGATGGCGGCATCGCACCAGATGGGTCGCGCGACCGGGCAGTTGGAGAATGCCAATCAGCCGCTGGCGGTTCCGCATCAGGTGCAGGCGATCAGCTGGTTGAAGAAGGCGGTGGCGATTTTGCAGAAGCTGCTCAATCAGGATCGTGCCAAGAAGCAGATGCAGACACTTTCCGGGCTCAAGGCACTGTACATTAAAATCCGCCAACAGCAGCATCAGATGTATAAGCAGTCGGAGCAGTTGGCGACAGAGATACATCCCGGCCGGCCCCCGGAACGAATGCAGATTCTGCAAATTGCCGGTCAGGCCAAAGGGGAAACGCAGCTTATGCGTCAGTTGGCCGCCATCACGGCGAAGATCGGCAAGGCGGCCCCGGTGCTGGCGTGGATGAACCGTGGGATAAGCAAGTCGATGCATGCAGCACGAGGGAGGCTGGATCAGGCGCAGATCGACAGCGTATTGCTGGCAGACCAGCAAATGGCGATCTCGCAACTCGATGCGGTGATTCAGGCTCTGGCCAATCACATGAAGCATATGTCCGGGGGAGGCGGAGGTGGTGGCGGCGGCGGTGGAGGAAAACAACCGCTGATTCCACCGGCGGCGCAGCTTAAATTGCTTCGGATTCTGCAGATGCAGATTAATCTGCAGACTCAGCAACTCGACACAACCCTGGGAAAAACATCGACCGGTGCGGCGCGCCAAGCCCTGCAGGAAGAGATTCGCATGCTGGGTCATCAGCAAAATCGGATTCACCGTCAGGCGGTCAAGATGATAAAATCGATGCAGAAGGCAGGTGGCTGATATGAAACGAAGCGTGACATCAGGGAGGCTATTTGCATCGGCGTTCTGCGGCGTGGTTTTAATGGCCTCCGCCGGATTGTCGTCGCAAGCCACCGACGCTGCTACGCACAGTGTTCCCCTGCCGCCGTGGATAGAGCAAATGGAGGCGTGGCCGGGTGCGGCGATGAATCCATCACAAAGTACCGGCCCGATGCAGAAAGCGATGACCGCCCGGGCGATTAAGGAAATGATTTCGCGCATGGCTCAAAGTGAAGAGAGGCTGACGGCTGCGCATGCGGGGCCTGTAACCCAGACCATTCAAAAGAAAATCATCCAGTCGCTTAATGAATTGATCGCGCAGGCGGAACAAGCGCAGTCCAGTTCATCGAGCAGTAAAAAGAAATCGCAGCAAAAGAATTCATCGATGGCGATGAAGCAGACGGGGCCGCAAACGGGCGAACCGACGAATTCGCCGAGCCACGCCAATCACCACTCCTATCTGCCGCCGGGCCAAGGGGAGCACCCGAATACGATTTCACCGTTCCATTCCAGCAAACATCAGTGGGGTAATCTGCCGGCCCGTACCCGCAATATGATTCTCAACGCGATGCATAAAGGGTCGCTGCCGCAGTATCGATCACTCGTAAACGATTATTACAAGAAGCTGGCGCAGATGGCATCACCGAGCGGGCAGTGATTTTGGCGGAATCGCATCTACGCGGCCTTGCAGGGCTGAGTTTTACTTTTGCGAAGTGAAATTAAGGTCATCTCATCATCCAAGGCGTGCTCACAAGCACGGGATGTGAGACGTAACCCCTTCTGCCTGCGGTTGTTAGGGCTGCTATTGAAAAATCGTGTTTTTTTATTTGACAGAGGCCGGATTATGGGCTATTCTTATGGCTACTGGGTCGTTTAGGGAGCGGGCAACATAGAATTTTCACTTACTTAAAAATGTCCCCTCCGTAGACTTCTGGAATGAGAGATTGAGCAGCTTCTCACCAGATCAACCCATGTGAAAGATGTGTACTGTGCCCGATGGCTTTGCGGCGGTCATGTTGACTGCCCACATCGGTGCGATGTGTTGGCCTGTCGGTGCCGAGGGCGTTAACCCGCTCCGGGCCGTTTTTGAGGAGAGCAAGTTTATGTCACATCCAAATTCATCCCTGTCAACGGCCAAGCTGTTGCCGGCCGTCGCGGCGGCAGCGATTGCCGCAGTATCATTCGTCGGGGGCGCCCGTGCGGATTACACGGTCACCCCGCCGTCATCGGTTCCGACAACGTACACCGATTCTTCGCCGGTGACGCCGCCGTCGAATCTGGTGGAGGGCCTTACCGTCAATCTTTGGCAGATCACGCCGACCACGAACCTCTACGATGGAGGCCCCGGGAACCTTGAGGGTGGCCCGGGCACGAGCGGCTTTCCGAATCTCCAAGGGATGGCGAATCTTGAGGCGCTGGCCCAGAATGGAAGCATTTCCGTCGGCTCGGATGGCACTCCGGGGAGTTCCACCGGTTCGGCGACCTACAACGCCACGCCCTATTTTTCATTTGTTAACACCGAGATCAACACCAGCCATGTGGTGGCGATGATCGAACAAGGCACTATCAATGCGACACTCAATGGAAACGGGAATAACCTTGCGACCAATCTCATCAGTGGCATAACCACGCCTACGTCTGCCGCAACGTCAGCGTGGCAGAATATTATCTTCGACCAGTCGGGGTATATCTATGTTTCGCAGGCCAACAGCAGCTATACCTTTGCCGTCGCGTCGAACGACCTCAACGATGACGGGACGGAGCTCCTGCTGGGAGGAAATGGCAAAGTTGGCAGCGGGACGGTCGTAGGCTTTGAAAACGCCAACGGTTCCGAGGCGACCAATGGGGTTGCCACGCTTATAAACGGGGACACTTATTCTGCCGCTACTGATACTGTGACATTCACGCAAGCGGGTTATTACCCGTTTGAAATTTTCAATGCCCAAACGTGGGGCGGCGCCGGTGAAAATGTCAGCTTCGCCCCCGTCAACGGCGCGCCTGATTTGACGTTTTACACCGCAACGCCTGAGCCGACGGCGGCATTGCTGCTGGCGGCGGGGGCCGCAGGGCTGGTGCTGCTGCGGCGTCGGGTCCGCCGGGCCTGAGCGGCGAGAATTCTTATCACAATTACGAGTGCGGCAGCGCTGGATGCATCCGGCGCTGCCGCTTTTTTTGTGCAGGCACGGCAACCGCACGGATTAACGAAAATAGCAAACGTTCAGAAGATATTAGAATTTGCCCAAATTTGCCTTGACAAGATTTGGTCTATGTATTAAAGTTTTGTCGTTCGGGTTAGCTCGGAAGAGGGCAGGGAACGTTTGACTTGGCATTCAGGAACCACCCCCTCCCGAAGACGTTCTGGAATGAGAGAGTGAGCAGCTTCTCACCAGATTAACCCATGTGAAAGATGTGTACTGTGCTCGATGGCTTTGCGGCGGTCATGTTGACTGCCCACATCGGTACAATGTGTCGGCCTGTCGGTGCCGAGGGGGTTAACCCACCCCGGGCCGCTTTTGAGGAGAGCAAGGTTATGTCACATCCAAATTCATCCCTGTCAGTGGCCAAGTTGTTGCCGGCCGTCGCGGCGGCAGCGATTGCTGCGGTATCATTCGTCGGCGGCGCCCGTGCGGATTACACGGCCACCCCGCCGTCATCGGTTCCGACAACGTATACCGATTCTTCGCCGGTGACGCCGCCGTCGAATCTGGTGGAGGGCCTTACCGTCAATCTTTGGCAGATCACGCCGACCACGAACCTCGTACAAAACGGCCCCGGAAATCTTGAGGGTGGCCCGGGTACGAGCGGCTTTCCGAATCTGCAAGGGATGGCGAATCTTGAGGCGCTGGCCCAGAATGGAAGCATTTCCGTCGGCTCGGATGGCACTCCGGGGAGTTCCACCGGTTCGGCGACCTACAACGCCACGCCCTATTTTTCATTTGTTAACA
>JAJZNY010000033.1 GCA_021852245.1 Planctomycetota bacterium
CGAAGAACACGAAGACGATGCAATAAAGCGGACAGATTTACTGACGGAATCTTAGCGTCTTTCTTTCTTGGCGTGATTAAAAAGCACTTACATCACGCGCCAGCGTGATTCAATATCTCACGCGGAGCCGCGGAGACCGCGGAGAAATTCCCGAAGCGGGCGAGACGCCCGCCCCCCAAAACCTCTGCGAATCTCTGCGGTTAAAACCTTATTAACCGCCGAGGGAAAAACCGGTTTAACCGCAGGGGACGCAGAGGATCGCTGAGGACGGGCGGCGCAGCCGCCTGCCGCTATTGCGGCAGGATTTTCATGGCGACGATCTTGGGTGCCGGGGAAGTCCCGGTGCCGTTGTTGGGCGTGCTGTACGAGCTGTCCACGATGGCCACGAACCGCCGCTGCCCTTCCAGTATGAATTCCGGGATGATCGTCCTCGAAGCCGTGCCGATCCCGACGGTAACGGAAGAGGTTGGCGCGATGAGCCGCGGCGCCAGATACACTCCACCATAGCCGGCGGCGAGATGGTTATACGGCGTTTCCTGGCTGGCTCTGTACCAGTCGGCGGCGCCGGGAAGACCGCCATTGGAGACATAATTCGGATTGAGCCGAATGGCCTGCACGAGGCCGTAGACGGCAAACGAATCGCTGTGCACGCAGAAATTATTGGCGCAGTCGGCCCAGAGCTCATCGCGCTGGAGAAAACTGGTGGGATTCGGGCTGATGGTTTCCAGTTCCGGTAGCCAGGCCAGCAGCAGATCCCCCGCGGATTTGATGTTGTAGCCGGGGTAGGTGTCATAGGCCGGGGTGGCGCCGGTTGCAGTCACCGTGCCCCCGCTCGTGCCCGTCCCGCCGGTGGATGAAAAGATGGGGAACGCTGTCTGGGCGGCAAGGCGGTCGCGGTAGGCGATGGCATCGGCGACAAGTTGGCTGTCGAAGACGGGGCCCTTGGTGGTGCCCGCAACGCTGACCGCTGCGTCGTAGATGGCATCATAGAGCGGTACTTCGCCGGCGGTGTTGACGTTGATGAGGCCGGGCGTGCGGGTGAGCAGGCTGGAATATGCCAGCCCCACGGGTGTGGCCGCCGGATTATCCGCCCGGGCGTTAAGCGAGAACATGGTGAGGACATTGGGCGGTACAACCCCGGTGGTCGGCATATCAACGGAAGTGAGTGCCGCCCGCGGATCAAACGGGAAGTCGAAATAGACTTGGGCGAACGCTTCTTCCGTCGCGGCGCTTCCTCCGACCGGCTGGAAGGTTGGGTCCAGCACGTGGAAGTTCGCAATATTGGTCTTGACCTCGGCGGGAAGGGTGGTGGCCCCCGCTCCGAGCCGCCAGGTGATGGGATCGATGGCGCCGTTGGATTCCGTGCTGCATTCACGGGCAATGCAGTTGGCGTCGGCCCAATTCAATATCTGATAGTTGGCCGTGGCCGGGCTGAAGGCGGGTTCAACCGGGTCGCCCGCCGCGCGGTTATACAGCGGCACGGCCGTGCCGGTGCTGCCGTTGCTGAGCGAATTCACCGCACCCAAGGTGATACCTGTCGTTGCAGCGGTGGGCGTTACCGGTATGGGGCCGCCTCTGGCATCCGCGTAACCCTGGCCACTGTCCGACCTTGAAATGTCGATGTATGAGGTGCCGCTGGGTGGGGTTGTCGCCACCTTATATTCCGTTGCATCCACGGCTCCGAAGCCGGCGCTGATGCCGGCGAGCGAGGGAAGATTGGGGCAGGGGGCCTCGAGCACGACCGTGTTGCTCTGCGGGGAAAGCGCGCTGGGACTAACCGAACCGGTGAGGGGTGTTCCCTGGGGATTTGGCACATTTCCGTTGTCAATCACCAGATATTGGCCAGCCCCGATGGATGTGCCTGCGGGAATGGGGTAGGTACCTTCGGATGTGGCGCCGGTGAGAAACTGGATCTGCCACCCGCTGATGTTGACCGGGACGCTGTACGGGTTGTAAAGCTCCACACCGTAGCCGGTAACGGTGATGCTGCCGCCGCCGTTGTGCAGCGTGACCTCAAACTCATTGACGAACGGTTGCAGGGCATTGGCGATCAGCGCCACGCCGCTGGGAGCGGTAGTGCCTGTGAGCGTGGCGCTTACCGGCGTCGTGCCGTTGTAATAGGTGAGCGAACTGCCGTACAGCGATGCCGGGCTTTGGGCCACGTATCGATAGTCCAGATAATTGATGGCGTAGGCCCACGCATGGTCCTGCTGATAGCCACAGGTCAGGAGTGCTGAGCCGATCTGCGAAGCAAGCGTGCCGATCTGGGTGGCGTTGCCGGGGCTGATATCCGCATTGAGATTCACGCGCGAGGGGTAAAGTTGGCCGCCGGAGGGTGAAAGGCTGGTCACGGTGGTTCCCGGGTTATACGACGCATATTGGCGGCTCCAGGAATAGGTGGTGTAGAAATCCTGGTAGCCGGTGCCGTAGCCGCTTGTCCCCGTTCCGAAGGTGTTGGGCATCTGCGGGGTGAGGGGCGCCTGCGAGCTGAGGCGGTTGGGGGCGAGGAGGCCGAATTGGCCTCCAGCGCCACCGTAGGCGAGCCATTGCAATTCGGTGCCTGCGCCGTAGAGGCTCAGGTGCTCTGTATTGGTGTTGGTGGCGGTGGCCGTATAGGGCATGCCTTGAGCTTCGTAATTTGCAAGGGCGTTCTGCCAGTCGAGCAGGTCGTAGGATGGCGGGTTGTAGCTTCCGGCGCGAGTACGCGGCGTCTGATTTGCCTCTTGCATGGTGGAGGGGTTATCGCCCGTGTTATATGTTCCCGGTAGGGCGTAAAGAGGATATGCCGCCATCGCGGCGCCGGCCGGGGCGTAGTAAACATTATTCGGCGATGGCTGCGGCGAGGTGGCGTTGACAATCCACCCCGTATTCACATTCATCATGGCGGAGGTATCCATGATGCGCACGGCAAAGCGGAAATGGGTGCCGTTGGGAGAACTGTACGGCAGCAGATTCCACATGGCGTCGAGTGTGCCGAAGGGGACAAGCGGATTATTACCTACCTCCGCCTCGGTGGGATTGTAGCGGGAGCCGGGCATGACGACCGAGGCGTTGGGGACGTCGATGGTGGCGCCGCTGGCTGTGCCGAGCTGAGCGCTGTTGTAGCCCAGGTCATATTGCCCATCTGCTGGGTCGTAAAGGTAGGGCGTGAGATAACTGATCAGGGGCGTGTAGGCGCCATACGACCTCTGGCCGCCGCCGCCGTACACCTCCTCGCTCAGCGTTGGCGGAACCCTCAATGGCTGTGTGCTGGCCAATGATGCCATGAGGGTCGTGCCGGGGGCGTAGGTCGTATTGGGTTCAAAAGGCATGGCGCTGCAAAGCCACGGCTGGGAGGCGATCTCCTGGCCTGATGGTGCCGAGGGCGCACTGACCGTGCCGGCGAAGTCTTCAAACCGCCTCGCGGGCGTGCCGCTCACCGGCGTTCCGATCACGCCGTTGGCCACGTAGCCCAGATCGGGCCCGGTCCAGACCCGCGCCGGGGTTTGGCTGCCCAACGCCAGTGCTCCATTCGGGCCGAGCGTGGTGTTAAGAATATCGGCCCGGACAATCGAGAGCATCCCCTGCGTGGCATAATTGAGATTGGCCTGATCGTTGGAGGCGTAGGAAACCTGCTTATCGGTACTGGCGGTTAGAATGTAGACTGTCCCCATCAGGGCCAGCAGCACCAGCACCGCCACCACCAGCAGCAGAATCATGCCGCGGCGATTGTGAATTTCGTATTTTTGTCTTCGGATATTCATAACAAATCCTCCTTACCGCCGATTACTGCGGCAGGTGAACAATCTGGGTTACGGTCAGCGGGCCGTTCAATTGATCGGCCGGGTCGGTCACCAGATAGGTGATGCGCAGGGCCACGGGCCACGCCTGTTTATTGGCCGGGGTAAAGACGAAGACGTCGTTATCCCTGTGGCTTCCATCGCCGCCGATGACGGGCCCGGCGGTTCCCGTGGACCCCGGCGTGATAGCGTCGGGGCCGAACCAATAAAGAGTTTGCGGGATGGTGGTGGTGGAGGTGCTTGTTGAGTACTCATTGGATGACGTTGAGCCCACATCCACCGCAAAGCTGCAGACGCCCGGCATCAGGATCGGCTGCATGCGAAACGCCCCCGCAATCGGGCCCGCCACGCTGGCATCCCCCGGTGATTGCACGGTTGAATAGCGGAAGCAGAAATTGTCGGCCACATTCCCCAACGCATTGGATGCGGCCTGCGAAGTGGCGTAAGCGATCGCCTGGGCTGCACTGTATTCGATGGCATCAAGGCGGCTGGAAGTGGCGTAGACCGGCACTGATCCCGTGCCGTAACTTGCATTCCCCGTGGCCGCGGGGCCAATCCCGGTGATCAGATTCTCGTTCCCGGTGCTGGGAGTACCCTGCGGCGTGAGATTGTTGGGAACCAGCAGCATCACGGCGCGGCCGAGGGTAAGTGAGCCGGCGGTCAGGCCGGTGGGCGGCGTGCCGGGCTGGACGTACGTGCCGCCGCTTGAAGTTCCTTCGGGGAAATAAGCGGGCCAGCCCAATTTAGTCGACGTTGTGGCGGCGTTCGCAGCATCAAGCAGGGTCGGGCTGCCCGTATTGCCATACGACACCGCCATCTGTCCCAGCCAGATCAGGGCACTATTGGAGGACAGCAGTGTATTGGTTGCACCCTGCGTGTTCCCGGCGCGACTGTGAAAATTGCCATCAGCAATAAACGATATCTGATCGGCCCGCCAGATGGGGATTTCGGTGTTGCCGAGTGGCCGCCAATCGATGCTTTTTTGGGCGAGCGTCTGCGGATTGTTACCCGCTTTGGAGACATTCGGCGAGGTGCAGATGTAGACGGCGCCGCCCACAGCCACCTCATCGCCCGGATTGTATTGGACGGAGTTTGGATCCCACGATGGCACGTAGTTCCGCTGGCGGATCACCAGAAAGCCGTTGGTATCCATCTCATGAAAGTCGGTTGAGATTTGATGTTCAATCACCCGCACCTGGGCCATGGTGCTGAGAGTGGCCTGGCCGAAGCGGACGCTGTGGCCGGCGAGATGAAACACCTCCCCGATCGCTCCCATCATGATCACGAGGATCGCCAGCGCCACGAGCATCTCGATCAGCGTAAAGGCCCGCCGCGTGCCGCCCGCCGGGCCGGTAAGAAAATCAGATTGTGGTTGACCGTAGCGCATCAGAATGTCACCGTTGTTGCATAGATATAGACCAGCGGGCTTTTCTGCTGATTAACTGCCGGCGGGGCGTAAATGATCAGGTCTTTGGCGTTGCTGGTGCTGACGTCTTCAGAGAGTCCGAGGTAAGGAGTGCCATTTCCAGGCGGATTGATGATCTCTTTTCGCACGACGGCGCCGGTATCCAAATCGAGCCCGATGGACCCGGTCGGCATGGCGTTATCGCTTCCCACATATGAGAGGACGGTTCGGTACAGAGACGGGGCCGCAGTGGTTCCGGGCGTCGAAACGTTCGGTCGGACCCACAACTGTATACTTTCGGGGTAGGTATTGTCCACGCTGCCTTTGGAAAAGACGAAGATGTAAACCCGATAAGTCGTGCTGGCTGGCGCGTTGGGCGTATAGGCGACACCCTGGCCCACCGACGGGTTTACGGGCACCACCACCGCCTGCCACCAATAGAGGGCGTTGAGATCGTTGGTGGTGTAGGGATAGGCAGGCTGCACGATGCCGGCGCTTGGTGTGGGGTTTGGCGTGCCGTAACGGTACGGCTGGGGCATGGTGATTTCGGCGTTAACTGGATACCCCGGAACCATCATGGGGCCGAATCCGGTAAGCCCCGCCGCCTTCAGCTGCGCCACCGCACTGCGGCTGATCACCAGACCGATGGTGCTCTGCACATCCTGATTGGTCCATTTAATGGCCACCGGAAAGACCGCCGCGACCATCAGCAGGCCGATACCGAGGATGAAGATCGCAAAGAGGATTTCAACAAGCGAAAATCCGCGGCGAAGCAAGGTTGGGGGATGAAAGTTCGTCATGGCGTACCCCCGATCAACGAACCGGTGTAACTATTAACTATATACAGGGGGACATTGGTGGCGTAATGCGGCGTAGCGTTCGGCTTCGGCACCAGATACGTACCGAGCGCCCCCTGTGAGGCCGTGTCTGCGGTCGACAACTGCGACACATCATAGATGGACAGGCCGATGCAACTGGGGCCCTGGCCGTAGTAAATCGCTCCGGCGGGTGGGGTGCCCCGCGGGCTCTGCTGCGGAACATTTTCCACGGCGAAGTTGGGGCAGATCACCGAACGACCGTTGGGCATGAACACCACCGCCCGGAGCGGGTCGGCGCTACTTGGCGGGTTGGACAGGGTGGGTGCGCTGGGGGTCAATTGCCCCAGCGCCTGCGGATCAGGGAACAGATAGCCGGTCGCCCCGGAGGTGGAGTTAATCTGGCCGCTGCCCGGGCCCCCCCCGCTGGACGGGTCTGCCGCAAACGGCCCGACATAGCCGGCCACATAAATCCCCTTGGGAAAAGTCTGCGTCTGGATGTCGTTATCGGTGATGAAGAGGTAAGTTGCGATGCCCGTGCTCGGGTCTCCCTGGCCGGGGGCGGCGGTGGCATAAAAGACGGAAGATTGCCCAGCAGCGCCCGGGTTTTCATAAAAAATCGCGGCGGCCGGGGCGTGCGTGGTGATCGCCAGACCGCGGGCCTCGGCCAGGGCCGCCTGCATCTGGACGACGGCCTGGGAACTGGCGGTATCGCGCATCAGATAGACAATCGAGGGGATGGAGATCAGGGCGGCCAGGGCAATAATGGCAATCACAACCAGCAATTCCGCGAGGGTAAATCCGCCCCCGGCGACCGATCGTCGGCCGGAGGTGAATTCAGATGGCGGTATGTTGCACGATGGCATGATGACTGACCTCATTTTCCTTCCGCGCCGGGCGGGCCCTTTACTGTCTGCCGCTCTGGACGATATCATCGCCCGTGAAAAACGTTCCATCCGGGCCGGCACTGACCAATAAAAAGGTATTGCTGCCGAGAATCGCCTGCCCGGCCACCGTCATGTCCGCGTTTGACGAGCCACTGCCGGTGGTCGCCCCCAGCAGGGCCAGGAACGCCGTATCGGATGTGCTGAAGCCGGCGGCGCCCCCCGGTGCAGCGCTGTCGTCGGCCATATTAAAAATATCATCGGCGGTGGTCGGGCTGGTATAGTTCATGATGGTGGTTCCCACCGGCGCGGGGGACATATCCGGCGTGTAATAGAGAATCGGCATGGCCGCCGCGCTCTGGGGGGGGAACGAATCGCCGAAATAGTAGACGCCGGAACTCGTATTCCCGCCGCCCGGCGGGGCATCCGGCGTGATCGAACTTGCGGTAAGCGAAACATACGGGCCGTAAACCTGCGGCGAGCCGGACATCGAAAAACCTTTATAGGCCTGAATTCCGGCGGGGGTTCCCGTATTTCCCTCACCTGCGCCGTCGCCTCCCGCGCCGCCCGGTTCAAAACCGAGCAGGGCTTCAGCCAGATAGTCGTAGGCGGCATGCTGGGGGATCGCAAAGCCGCCATTGTTATAAATTGTCTGGCCTCGCACGGCCGACGACGGAGGATACATATTAAAATCGGTGTGATATTGCTCCAATGCGATGCTGATGGTGGACATGGTGCTTTCGGTGGCGGAGACATATCCGTTTTTCTGGGCCAGAAGCAACGCCGGCAGCAAAATTCCAATCAGCAAGGCGATAATCGCGATCACCACGAGCAGTTCGATCAGGGTAAAACCGCGGCGAAGTCGGAAAAACAGCTTGGACGCTTTGCCGTGCATCATTGCCCCCCCGCCACCACAATGTCATCCGACTGCGTGATGGTGCTGTTGGCGAT
>JAJZNY010000266.1 GCA_021852245.1 Planctomycetota bacterium
CAAGCATCCACGCCGCTACAGCAAGCGCTATGAGGGCGATGTCACGCAGCAGCCCGATGGCCAAGCCGTGCTCGATAGCCGCCGGGCTGTGAGCCGCCGCCCACGCCGCACCGAAGCAGCCGCACGGAACCGGATGCTTGGCCAGCATGTCCGCCACGATGGCGCCGGAGAACATGGCGATTCGCGACGTCAGGGGATTCGAGGCCATACGCCGCAAGGGCGCGGATGGTGGCCGTGGGCTACCGGCACCCAAGCGGGCCATGCATTACTTCCTGACAGGCTCGTAGCCGGAGATAATCAGGTCCAGTTTGCCGGTGGCTGGGGAAATCATTAAACCGTGTACCGGCAGGCGCGATGGCAGCAGCGGATGGCGGCGGATCATATCGACGCTTTGTCGGACGCCGTCCTCGGCCCGGTCAAAGCCGCGCAGCCAATTTTCAAAATCAATACCGGCGTTTTTCAGCGTGGAGAGAGTGACCTCGGGGATGCCGTGGGCCATCGCCTTATCAAGTATTTCGGTCGAATGGAGTCCGGTGACACCGCAATCATGGTGTCCCACAACGGCGATTTCCTGCACGTTGAGCTTGTAGACGCCCACGATGATGCTGCGCATTACGGAACCAAAGGGGTGAGTCACCAGGGCACCGGCATTTTTCAGGATTTTGACATCACCGTTGCGAACATTCATCGCATGCGGAAGCAGTTCAACCAGTCTGGAATCCATACAGGTGAGTATCAGCAGTTTTTTATTGGGGAGGGTATCGGTCTTGAAAGGTTCATATTGCCGATCCCGAACGAACGAAGCGTTAAACGCAAGTATTTCATCGAGCAGAGTCATGGTGCAAAGTCCAGAACATTGACATCGCCAACCGCAATCAGGCGCCCGCTTCGGATGTCAGGTTTGATTGGGTCGGGCCATCCGTGACGAAATTCCAAACTCACGACGCAGGAGCCCGCTTTTTACCTCTGCAAATCGCCTACGCTACACCTTGCCGATGAGTATGGATGTGTTATGCCCGCCGAATCCAAAGCTGTTGCTCATGGCGTACTGAACATTCGCCTCACGGGCGCGATTGGGGACATAATCCAAATCGCAGAGAGGATCAGGCTCGTCATAATTGATGGTAGGCGGCAGCACGCCGCGATGCATGGCCAGACACGTGATGGCCAGTTCAATTCCACCAGAAGCCCCGAGGCTGTGTCCCAAGGCTCCCTTGGTGGAGCTGACGGGAACTTTTTTGGCTGCCGAGCCGAAGGTTTTATGCACGGCGCGGGTCTCAGCCAGATCGCCCAGTTCAGTACTGGTACCATGGGCGTTGATGTAGTGCACTTGATCGGGGTTGATCCGAGCCTCGGCCAGGGCTTTATTCATGGCTTTAGCGGCACCGGTGCCATTTTCATCCGGAGCGGTGATATGGCACGCATCACCCGTGGCGCCGCAGGCGAGAACCTCACCATAAATGCGAGCTCCGCGCTTTTTGGCCAGTTCGTATTCTTCCAACACCACGACGCCGGCTCCTTCGGACATGACAAAACCGTCACGATCTTTGGAAAACGGCCGGGAGGCCTTTTCTGGTGCGTCGTTGCGCGTTGAAAGGGCCCGGAGAGCACAAAATGCCGCCATTCCCAATTTGGTCATAGCGGCTTCAGCGCCGCCCGCCAGCATGACATCCGCCTCGCCGTAGGTAATGGAATGAAAGGCGTCGGCGATGGCATTGCCTGACGTTGCGCAGGCCGTTGCCGTGGCGGAGACCGGTCCGCTCAAGCCGAACTGGATCGATAAATTACCGGCTGCGGCATTTACCATGAGCCGGGGGACGGTAAATGGGGAGACACGCCCCACCCCCTTGGCGAGCATTTTGTCGTATTGCTGTTCCATTTCCTCGATGCCGCCGATACCGGAGCCGACGATCACCCCGCAGCGATCGCGATCGAGAGTTGAAAAATCGATGCCCGAATCCAGCACGCTTCGAATCCCCGCGGCCATGCCGTAAAGGGCGAAGCGATCAAGCCGCTTGGCCTCTTTGTGCCCGATGATATCTTCGTAGTGAAAATCTTCCGGGGTAATTTCCCCCCCGATACGGACGGGATACGTGCTGACATCAAATCGAGTTAACGTGCGTATTCCACACTTGCCGTCGAGCAATCGGGCCCAGAAAGTATCAAGGATATCGCCCAAAGGTGTAACAACCCCCAGGCCGGTAATGACGACTCGACGTTTGGTCATAGGCGGGAAGAATCTCCAAAGAAGATGTAAGCCCGCTCACAAACCATGGGTATGGCGGAGGCGGGCCCACAAATACCTGCAATGCGATAGATCAGGGCCGAATCGCTCAGGATTCCGCTTCCGGAGTCTGCTTGGCGGCAACGGCTTTGATGTAATCGATCGCCTGACCGACGGTTTGGATTTTTTCCGCCTCTTCATCGGGGATGGAGGTTTCAAACTCGTCTTCAAACTCCATGACCAACTCGACGGTGTCGAGGCTGTCGGCATTGAGGTCGTTGACAAAGTTGGTTTCGCGGGTAATTTCGGCTTTATCGACCCCCATTTGCTCCGCCACGATGTCGATCACCTTCTGTTCAATCTGATCCATATCAGCCATATCAAACGGCCTCCAATAAAAACTCTGGCATACACAGGAACCGGACGTTCACTTCTACAATCGCCGGGCCCTTTAAGTTAGCCTGACTCAACAAATTTATCAACATAACACTTCAGCCATCCGGTCACGCACCGGCCAGCCGCCTACATCGACATCCCGCCGTCGACCGCGATCACCTGCCCGGTGATGTATCCTGCCGCATCTCCGGCCAGAAAGCTTACCACATGGGCCACTTCAGCCGGCGTTCCGAACCGGCGCAGCGGGATCATCTCCTGCACTTTTTCCTTGATCTGCGGGGGCAGGACATCGGTCATATCCGTTGTGGTGAAACCGGGGGCCACGCAGTTGGCAGTCACCTGCTTACCCGCCAATTCACGGGCGATGGATTTGGTCATACCGATCAGCCCGGCTTTGGAAGCCGAATAATTCACCTGGCCCGCATTTCCAATGATGCCCGAAACCGACGCGATGTTGATGATGCGCCCCCATTTGGCGCGAATCATCGATCGGGCCGCCGCCCGGCAGGCCACAAACGCTGCACGCAGGTTGATGTTGATGACATCATCAAAATCTTTATCTTCCATTCGCATGAACAGGCCGTCGCGTGTGATGCCCGCGTTATTCACGAGCACATCGAGCCGCCCGTGCGTTTCAATGATCTGCTCCACACCCGCCGCCAGCGCAACGCCGTCACCGACATCAAGGGCCAGGGCCTCGACTGAATGGCCGGCGGCCGTGAGCCCGGCCACGAGACCGGAGAGCTTTTCCCCATTGCGTGCCACGGCGACTACGTGCATCGAATCGGCGGCGAGCCGCTGCACAATCGCCTCCCCAATACCGCGGGAACCACCGGTGACAAAAGCAACTCGCTTATTCTGTGTTGTGGACATGACAATACCTCTGTTCAGGACTCACTTACGAGAGCGATTCAATGTCCGCAATCGTTGAAACGTTCACCACACGGGCCTTGCGGTTGATTTTACGCATCAGACCGGAAAGCGTCCGACCGGGTCCGATCTCCAAAAATTCTTCGAATCCATCACGCAGCAGACTTTCCATACACCGCTGCCATTGAACAGGCGCGACGATCTGTTGGATCAATTGCAGCTTGATCTCCAGCGAGGGGGTGCCATGCGGAGCGGCGGTCACATTGCTGAGCACCGGCGCGGTGGGCGGTTGAAATTCTACCGGCTCGAGTACCACGCTCATGGCGTCGGCGGCACTTTGCATCAACGGCGAATGGAATGCGCCTGCCACACTCAGCGGCACACTCCGCACACCCAACTCCGTCGCAATCTCCGCGGCCTTGGTGCAGGCGTCGATACTGCCGGAGAGAACAATCTGGCCCGGCGCATTGATGTTGGCCGGAACGATAACGCCGATGTTTCGTGCCCGTTCGCATATCTGTCCGGCAACCGCTTCATCGGCGCCCACAAGCGCAAGCATGGTGCTGGGATTCTTTTCTGCGGCTTCCTGCATGAGCCGCCCCCGCGCGCGAACGAGTTTTACGGCCGACTCAAAATCAACGGCCGCGGCCAGATGAAGGGCCGTATATTCTCCCAGCGACAACCCGGCGTAGGCGGCGGGCGGCGTTGAAAGCTTGCCAAGCGACTCCAAGACACGATAAATCGCCACGCTGGTGACGAAGATCGCCACCTGTGCGTTATCCGTGGCCTGCAGCGTGGCCTCCGGACCTTTGAAACAAATCTGAGAGATCTTCAGCTTGAGAATATCATCGGCGGCATCATAAACCTGCGCCGCAACGGGAAATTGCTCGTAAAAATCGGCACCCATGCCGACATGCTGAGCACCCTGCCCGGGACATAACAATGCAAATCGCTTCAAAGTCGATGCTCCCCTGCCGCAATGGCCACTAAGTTAGAGTTTCACGGTGACGGTTGCCCACGTCAACCCGCCGCCGATCCCAATAATGACAATCCAATCTCCCCGGCCGCATCGCCCGGCTCGGATCGCCTCATCGAGAGCAATGGCCACCGACGCGGCTGATGTGTTACCGTACCGGTCAATATTGATGAACATCCGGTCGGCGGTGAGACCTATCTTTGTCGCCGCGCTGTCGATGATCCTCGCGTTGGATTGGTGCGGGATCACCAGCTTGATCTGATCCGGAGTGAGCTTACAGGCATTCATCGCCTTTTCAATGCTCTCGGCCATCTGGGCGACGGCAAATTTGAAAACATCTCTCCCACTCATCTTCAGGGTGTGGAGTTTGGCCCCGACACTCTCCGGGTCGGCCGGGCGGCGTGATCCGCCGGCGGGAACATGCAACAGCATGGCGCCGGAGCCGTCGGCTCCGAGTTCGAAGGCCTGCACGCCCGCTCCCAGATCGGTGGTTTGTTTCAGCACCGCCGCACCGGCACCATCACCGAAAAGGATGCACGTTGAGCGGTCGGTATAGTCGGTGATGCGCGAAAGTGTTTCGGCCCCGATCACCAGTACCGTTTTTGCCGAGCCGGTCTTGATAAAATTGGTTGCCGTCACCAGCGCGTAGACAAAGCCGGAGCAGGCCGCGTTGAGGTCCATCGCACCGATTCCTCTGCGGCAGCCGAGGGCGTGCTGAATCAGGCAGGCGTTGGAGGGGGTGGGCATGTCGGGTGTGATGGTGGCGCAGATGATCAGGTCAATCTCTTCCGGACGCGTACCGGACGATTCCAGAGCCCGCTGAGCAGCAATCACCGCCATGGATGCACTTGACTCGCCCGGGGAGGCGATGCGGCGCTCTCGGATGCCCGTTCGCTGGACGATCCATTCATCCGACGTATCAACCATTTTTTCGAGGTCAATATTGGTCAGTTTGTGTTCGGGCAGAAAGCTTCCGGTACCGGCGATCAGCGCGCCATGCAGGGTCATTTGCGGCAAAACTCCTCATTAAAATTCCAACCGCCAAACAGAAGCCGAAAGGATACCGCTATTTGCGGCACAACGCCAATGAAATTCTGAGACTTACCTTGAAGCTCCCGCCCCCAAGGCGACCTCGATGCGCTGATTGACCCCCAAGTCTAAGGCCTGTTTGGCCGTTTTCACCGCATTACGGATGGCACGTGCCCCCCCCGAACCATGAACCTTCAGGAACACACGCGAAAGGCCCAGAAGCAGGGCCCCGCCGTACTCTTCGTGATCAAATCGAGCGACAACCGATTTAAGCACCGGCGCCAAAGCTGAAAGAGCTTCCGGCGAATGAGCGGCCGCAGCCGACTTGAACTGCCCCAGCAGCGACATGGACAGCCCCTCGACCACCTTCAGAACGGTGTTGCCGGTGAAACCGTCGGTCACCACCACATCGCAGCAATCGGAGAAAATATCGCGTCCTTCCACATATCCGACGAAATTTAACGATGCATCCGCCGCCAGCAACGCTTTGGTCTCTTTGACAAGCGGAGTTCCTTTTTCATCTTCTGTGCCAATGTTCAGCAGGCCGACCCGCGGGTGGGTTTTCCCGAAAAGCACTTCGCTGTAGACCGATGCGAGATGGGCATACTGATGAAGATGGATGGGCTTGGCCTGTACATTCGAACCGGCATCACACAGCAGGCAGTATCCGGCGGACGTGGGAAGCGTCACGGCAATGCCAGGTCGCTCCACACCCGACAGGGGCTTTATGAATAAGACACCTGCGGCTGTCAACGCTCCGGTATTCCCGGCGGAAATCACAGCGTCAACTTTACCGTCTGCCGCCAGCCGCACCATTTTGACGATGGAACTGTCCCGCTTCTGACGCACCGCCTCGACCGGGGAGTCGTCCATGCCGATGACCTGAGAAGCATGGACAATCTCAATCCGGGGGTGGGGATTGCGGAGATGCTTTTTAATAACATCTTCAGAACCGACCAAAACCAATTGATCTTCGCTGCCAAGAAGCGATAACGATTCAACCGCTCCGGCGATCATCGGCTCGGGAGCTTTGTCTCCGCCCATGGCATCGATGGCGATGCGCATCAATTCCCTTCAAACTGATATGTCGTCACAAGGCAACGCGGAAAGGCATGCACCGTCCGCTTTACTCCGACGCGTCCTGTTGCTTCTTCTTTTTCTTGTCACGGAGGATCAATCCCAAATCCGGCCGGACATACCCGCAGCGGCTGCACATGCGGTGCGGCAGACGGTCATGACCGCACTTGGGACACGAATGGTACCCAACTGCCGTCAAAGCATGGTGCGCACGACGCATGCCCTTACGGGATTTGCTGGTTCTGGCTACGGGAAGCATCACTACACTCCACCGGCGAAAATAAAATAAGGCCGGGAGCACTGCCGATTCGCACTCACCAGCAAAAAATTTCATTGGGGACCCGGTCACGATGGCGGCCAATCCGCCGGATGACTGGGACCCTGCCCTGACGCCTCATGGCGTTTAGGAGCAGAAAGGCTACGAAGAAATTCGCTAAAAGTCAAGGATAATGTCGGGCCCAGCTCCGGCCGCTTCTGCTGGGCAAGCCGGACCAGTGGGCGCGGAGGCCATATCGCCTACCCGTTGTGCAGGGCCATGAAAAACTGGGTTGCGGCAGCATGAAGCTGCGGGTTTCCGGATACCAGAGCATGGGCGATAAAGCCCGGCGCGTGCTGGGCCAGACCCCCGGGTCCCCAGCCGTGCCCGCCGTGAGGGCCATGAGGCCCGCCCGCCGATTGGTGTTGTTTTGCCCATTTTGCATGCATTTTTCGCATCATTCGGAAACGGGCTTTGGCCTGTTCGACGATTTCGTGTTGGACGGCGGGAGATGCCTGGGCGAATTCAAGCAAAAATGCCTCAAATCGCACCTGCATCTGTCGATGAAACGCCATTCGCTGGGCGCGGGTCATCTTCCGCCAGTTCACGCGGTGAAATCCACCCGCAGGAGGATGGAAAAATGGAAACTGCGGCACTTTACCCTTGTCGGCCGCCACAAGTTTCGCCACCGCCGCGTTTTCAGTCAGTTGGTTATTGGCGCCGGCACGGCCGATAAAATCCCAACCGAAGACCGCCGCCACCAAGACCAGCAAACTGGCCAGCAAAATGACATTGCGTTTTTGTTTCTTTTCCATGATGCCATTCCTTATAAACGCTCAGAAAGCCCAGCTTTCCAAACCACTATCAATGCCACGTCGGCAT
>JAJZNY010000008.1 GCA_021852245.1 Planctomycetota bacterium
CGCCCCTGCGGGAGCAGATCGATCAACTGGATCATCAGATCGTGGCGATTTTGAATCAGCGGGCGCGAATCGTGGTGGAGATCGGCAAGGTCAAGCAGAATTCCAATGCCCCCATCTATGCGCCGGACCGGGAGAAAATTGTTCTCGAACGCGTCCGCCGAGCCAATCGTGAATCGGGCGGGCCACTGCCTGACAGTTGCATCGAGGCGATCTATCGTGAATTGATGTCGGGTAGTTTTGCCCTGGAAAAGCCTCTTCGCATCGCCTTTCTGGGGCCCAAGGGGAGTTTTTCACATCTCGCATCGGTAAAAAAGTTCGGCTCTTCGGTTGAACATGTTTCAGTAGCGGATATCAATGGCGTGTTCGATGAAATTGCCCATCACCACGCGGACCTGGGGCTGGTGCCGATTGAAAATTCCACCATCGGCGGGATCGTGGAGACGATGGATGCATTCGTTGAGCATCGCTCGGTCACCATCGTGGCGGAGACGCTGATTTCCATTCATCATCATCTGCTGGCCCAGTGCGAGGCATCGCAGATCAAGGTGATTTACAGCAAGCCGGAGGTGCTCAACCAGTGCCGCCGCTGGCTGGCGGAAACCCTGCCCGAAATACCGCGGGTGGCGGTGGGCTCCAGCAGCAAGGCGGCCGAGATGGCGCAGAGCGAGCCGCATGCGGCGGCGATCGGCTCGGCCCTGGCCGCGGAGCTCTATAACCTCAAGGTGCTTTTCGCCAATATTGAAGACAATGCCGATAACGTCACGCGGTTTCTGGTGGTCGGCCGTCAGCCCGCCAAACGTACCGGCGATGACAAGACCTCCATCATCTTCACGACATCTCATAAAAGCGGGGCCTTGGTCGATGCCCTCGATGCCTTTCGGCAGTATGGCATCAACCTGACCAACATCGCCACCCGGCCGAGCCGCTCGGGTCCGTTCGAGTACTACTTCTTTGTTGATTTTAACGGCCATCATACGGATGAGCCGGTGGCCAAAGCCCTGGCGCAGGCGGGAGGGCATTGCCTGCAGATGTTCATGCTGGGAAGCTTTCCCCGTGCGGTAGAGGTGCTGTAGGGCAACCGCGGAGAACCCGACGCCCACATCTGAACTTTTTAAGCCCAGCCGGTATCGATGAACCTCTCATCAACGGCGGGAAACCGACGGGTCAGGGTTCAGTAAGCCTCTGCGGACGCGACGGACTCGAGCCGATAACGGCAGTAAAACCGGCCCCCCGCCGACGAGAGCGAAATTCCCCCATGCATCGTTTATAGTAACGGCATGGTGCAGCCCTATACAGTTTTGGCGCGACGCTACCGCTCGCAGGATTTTTCCCAGTTGCTCGGGCAGGAACCCATCGCCCAAACCCTCCGCAACGCGGTAACCTCCGGTCGCATTGCCCACGCCTTCATTTTCACCGGCACGCGTGGAGTGGGCAAAACGTCCGCCGCCCGCATTTTAGCCAAAGCCATCAACTGCCCCGATTCAAAGGACGGAGAGCCGTGCGGCCGCTGCGCATCGTGCAAGGCCATTGCGGTAGGCGAAGATATCGACGTGATTGAAATCGACGGAGCTTCCAATAATGGCGTGGATCAGATACGGGAATTGCGCCAGAATGCAGGCGTTTCGCCGACGCGATCCAAATACAAAATCTACATCATCGATGAAGTGCACATGCTCACCACGCAGGCATTCAACGCCCTGCTCAAAACACTCGAAGAGCCGCCACCTCACGTCAAATTCATTTTCGCCACCACCGATATTCACCGTGTTCCGGCAACGATCCTGAGCCGCTGCCAGCGATATGATTTCAAGAACATACCCACGGATGTGATCGCAGCGCATCTGGCCGCCATATGCCGCGATGAAAAGGCCTCCGCACAGGATGCCGCTCTGCATCGGATTGCCGTTCTCGCCGCCGGGTCAATGCGTGATGCGCTTTCACTATTGGACCGGGTTCTTTCGCTCGGCGCCGGCGAGATCACCGAATCCCTGCTCAACGAACTCATCGGCGCCCCACCTCTGGCGGACATGTGCAACTGGGTTCAATCCATGCTCAGCGGCGATGCGGCATCAGCTCTGGCGCAATGTGATGCACTTCTCGCCTCCGGCATGTCGCCTGAATATATGGTCAATGAACTGACCGGCATTTTCCGGCATCTGATGGTCATGGGTGTATGCGGAACCGATACGCAACTTGTGGATGTAACGGCCGAATCCCGTCAGCAGCTTGCAACGCTCGTGCCTCAGCTCCCGCCGCAATTAGCCGCCCATCATATTGCGATCTGCGACCACACCGCACGCCAACTGCGCAATTCCACCATGTCCCGTCCGCTGCTCGATGCGCTGGTGGTACGATTTGCGATGACACCCGAATTTGCGCCCATCCGCCAATGGCTCAAGGAATTGCCCGCCGGTAGTGGAGCTGACGGCAGCGGCGAAAAAAAAAATGACATAACGCCCGGTTCTGTCCCCGGTACGGCCGTTACCCAGCCGAAATTTAATCCCATTTCCGCGCCCGCTCCCGCCCCGGCGGCAAGGCCAGCCCCATCGTCGCAGGCTGCGTCGGCCACCGCGATTGCCGCCAAGCCGATCGCCGGCGGTGCCGAGCCGGTGGCTGCACGAACCGCAGCAACCCCGCCGGCGGCGCCACTGGCAACGTCCGCTTCCACGGCCACCACCGATCTCTCGACACCGGCTGCAACAACAACCGCTCCGAAACAGCAACGAGCATCCGAGAGCGATGAAATGGCCCGATTCATTGACGTGCTGCGGGAATCCGGCGGTTCATCGGCGGAAGTTATTGTCGGCGGCCTGCTGGGCTGGCAGTGGAATGAGGATTCCAGCGCTATCACCCTGCAGATTAATAAAAAAGTGGAAAGCTTCGTGCAGGGACAGCATGCCCGTCCAAAAATCGAAAAGGCCGTGGAGATCACCGTCGGCAGGCCTGTCCGCGTTGAATTTGAATCGCACGCGGTGGCCGAAACGCGGCCGAAAGGCGCCGGCGGTGCGGCAGCTGTGGATGGAGCGCCTGCGCTGAGGATCAGTCCGGAATTGCGGGAGGAAGTCAGCGCCCATCCAGCCGTAAAATTAATTCAGGAAAAATTTAATGCCAAGCTGGTGAATATCGAATATATATCGTCGGCCGAGGATGACGCCCATGCGGATGAAACAAATTGAAATAATGGCTCGCACGCCGGGGGTCCCAATCCGCCGCCGCGTGTTTGCCGCCTTGATGGGTATTTTCGCACTTCTGACACTCCATATACTCGTTGGATTCGCCCGACCGATCCAGCCCCCGATGATGGCCATCCCCCAGAAGCCCCTCTTCGCCGTCCAGCTTAATTACACCCCGTCGCCGAGCCCCGGCATCGCCGTGCAATACATCTCCGGTTCAAATGCGTACAGGAGCAGTGCTACTTACTTTTACACCTCGGCCAGGCGAGATCAGTGGCAGACCGGCATTTTTCATCTCTCCAACATCCGTTTCATCGGCCGGGAAAATGCGGGTGCCGATTTTCGAATTGTCGCACCGGGCGGTATCGCCGTCCGAAAGATTACGGTGACGGCATATCCAATTCCCGGCGGTGAAAAGGCAAACGCGGGCCTATCGGCACATATCTCGCTCGGCAAACGCGGAGGCAAATCGGCGCGGGTGCTTTCCGGCGACGGCCTCCGACAGGTCGCCGCCGGTGGTCATACCATCGACAGTCAGTACCGCCCCGCGGTCATCAACGGTGCCCCTGCCGAACTGCTCACGCATCCGGGCGTGGACTATCTTTATTTTCGTCTCTCGCGCCACAGCCAGCTTTTCAAGCTGCGTCCGAAAGCGGTTACCGTGACCGTAGTCTGGACTACAAATCAGCGCCCAAGTGTTTGGTCATATAAAACGTTTGCCCATTTGAGAGCGAATGGAATTACGAGGGCAGAAATCAATCTGAAATGGGGGATGATCGAGTCGCAACCGGGCCAATTTCATTTCCAAACATTGGACCGCACGCTCAGAAATGCCGCCCGGGCGGATGTCAAGGTGATTCCAATCTTTTGGTACAGCGTCTGGCAGGGCAATCCGCCGCCGTGGATTCATCACTACGACGTCGGCTCATCCGGTTCTCCTTCGCGTGTGCCGGTATGGTGGAGCCACCCCTACCGCCGCGCCTACTTTCAATTTGTTTGCAAAACGATTCTGCATCTGCGCCGCAATCCCGGATTCGGTGGAGCATTTCTCGATTTCGGCTGGCTGGATTACATGTGGGGGCCGCCGCCGGGGCCCGATGAAGTCAACGGCTACGCAGGTGCCGACGTGCGGGAGTTTCATCATTGGCTGAGGATGCGTTACAAAACGCCCGCCACCATCAATCAGCAGTTCGACTCCCACTTTGCAAGATTTCATGATGTTCCGGCCCAGCCCCCCGGGCAGCCTCTGTTTCCGCTTTATCAGCACTTCCGCAATTGGAGCGTAAAGGAAACTTACGGCAGGTTGACCGCCATGGTGCGGCAGCTCACCGGCGCCCCGCTCTATTATTACTGGGGTGGCGGGTATTCCGGTGCCGGCGTCGCATTTAATATTCCGGATACTTTTTTTCAGCTGGCCCGCCGATACCATGTCACGGTCTGCGAAGATTGCGCCGATCATACCAGCCTCATGCTGCTCTTTGCGAGTTTGGCGCGGGCGTATCACGTGCCGCTCTTTGAGGAATGGACCCCCCATCCCGGGTTGAAAGCGGAAATCGCCCAGTTTCTCGGACATTATGGTTTTGAAGGCAGGCAAGCCGCCGGAATGGATTTTTTCCTCTACCACGGAGGCCGGGAATTTGACATCGGCTTCCCGCCCTATGTTCACGCACTGCCGCTGCTTGCCGCCATGCGCGGCCACTACCCCGCACAACCGGTCGCGGTATATATTTCCTATCATCCGGTCTTTCGGCACCCGGTAATCTTGCAGGTGCTTTCCAATCGAGTCGCCGCCATCTGGAGAAAATGGCACATCGCCTTTACGGTCGTAACCGACCGGGAAATTCACGCCGGGGTCGTTCATCTGAATCATTTCAAAGCCGTCTACCCGATGGACGCCCGCCACAGCCGCATGCTTCAGGCTTATCAGCAGCATGGCGGACATCTTCTGCGGAATCCCGCGGAGTTGCTTCGGTATCTGCACCCATTTGTGAGCCTTACGCCTGCCTACAACGGACTTGAAGCCGTCCCCATGGTGGACAGTCGTCGCCACACCCTATGGCTTTCCCTCGCCCCCTGGTGGCGATCTCACCCCTGGCACGGGACGATCACCATCCACCTTGCCGCGATGGGAATCACACATGGACGATATGAAATAATCAATGCCCGCACCGGTCGCCGGATCGACGCCTCACAGTCGGGAGCAAACCTCCGGGCGCTATTACGCATCGCGCCGGGCGACTGGAGAGTCTGGAAGATCATCCCGGTCGGCGGAACGTAGCCGCCCCGATCATCGCTGCAGCAGGCCGTAACAGTTCAGTGCGTCGGTCGTGCTGACATACACCCGTCCGTCGACGACCGTCGGTGTGGAATTCATATCAATTTCTCGGCCCACGAGTTTGTTGCTCAAGCCGCTGCGGCCGTCTCCGTTGTTACTGTCAAATAATACCCGGTGCAGATCATCCGCCCGATACGCCATAAGCCGATTGCCGTTCCGGTTCATCAGCCAGACGATTCCGTGATGCGAACCGTCGGCGGAAATCTCGGGCGTCGATCCGGGATACTCGTATTTCGCCCGAGTTTCAGACTTCGGCTTCGGCTGGATGTGGGCATGAGAGATAAAAAAGGCCTTGGCGTAGTCATTCACTTCGGCGTAATAAATCCAGCCGCCATGACGATGCGCCCCGGCAAAAAATGCCCCGGTGCTGAACCCGGGCCCCGTCGCATGCGCCAGTCTCTGCACCACAGCGTCAAAACCCGAATGCCCCTCCCCCTTGATACTTCCGTGATATCCTCCCATATCATCCCGGTCCAACAGATAAATAATCCCCTGTTTATCGTTGATCACCAGCAGATGCCGATGGCGGGCATCGCCAACAGACGCCGGCAGCAGCACCGGGCTTGACGAGCCCAGATCAAGATCATGCTGCAACAGAAAATTTTCATCGCGGGGTACAAAATAATCCGCCACATGCAGGCCGAAACCGTTCGGGTTGTCGCGGTGCTGATGCGTGTCGGAATCGGGGGCGAGTTTGAGGGCGGCATCGCCGAAATCGCCCAGTGCCGGAATTCGGAGGTTCGGCGAATCCACCTGCAGGCGCCCACGGTACGGCGCCGGAACAAGATGGGTATCAAAGGTACCATTCCCGGTTTCCACAAACAGATTCCCCTTGCGATCAATGGCAATCGGTCCGCCCCAGATTCCAGCGGCCCAGCCGCTCGGAGTTGAACTCCAGACAGCCTTGACCGGCAGTCGCCCCTGTGCGTTTTTTACCGTGCCATAACCAAGAATCCACCCGTTATACGGCCCGATGTCGCCCGGATCCGCACAGGCCATATACAGCACATGATTCACCGGATCGATGGCAAGGTACCGAAAGGTGATATCGAAACCGTAGAAGCGATCCAGTTTTCCATCGGCCCGGCGGACGGTCGGCCCGCTGATGTACTGACCGCGCGGCCCACTTTCAGAAATCTTTATGGTATGGGCGTACGGTTTCCCATTGCTTAACCGCAGGGAACTGAGCAGATGAATCCAGTGCAGTTGGCCGTGCGTTCCGGGCCCTTTTTCCGCCTCCTCACATTCCACGTAGAGCGCACCGGTCGCCGGATCAATGACCGGAGTGTCCTCCAGCGGTTCGTTCTTGGCGGCTGGGTTCGGGTTATGTTCCTGCGCTTTGACGGTGTCCAATGCGTTGTCAAATCGGGCCAGCAGGCTGCGCTTCCACAATACCCGGCCGGTATCAGCATTGATGGCATATACCGTATCGCGCGATGTGGCGACAATGATGATGTTCTGCACCCCTTGGTGCGGGCCGACGGTGATATCGACATGCGAGACAAATAGCGGCTCTCCGTAATCCACACCATCAAGCCGGGTGACAAAAAGTTTGCCAAACCGCCCGACGCGAACATTCTGCGGCGTCAGCAGCGATTCATGAAGATTCTCGCCGTTGTTGAAGTTGTCATTATGATTGGTAAGGACATTCACACCCGCCGCGGCGCAAGCCCCATTTGCGAGCACACATCCTGCCATGAGGCCGCAAGCACCGAAGATCATCAAATTTTTCAAACGGCGCTTGATCAAACCCGTTCCCCTGCTCTTGCGACCTTTCCGTTTCTGCATTGCAAATTTCATATTGACTTCGACCTTTCTGCCGCCATCAGCGGAATTTCAAGAGAACAAGCCGGTACAATACCGTCGCCACCATAGCCATGATATCTTGTGTACGCCAATTATCGAGAAAGGTTGGATAGAAACCGGCAATGTCCAGCTCTCCGGCGAGTGCGCATCTCACGGTACTTTACCTGAACGCCGCTTCAGCCGACCATGTTCAGTTCGGCCATTGGGGGAAAGATTTCTCGAACAATCGGTTCAAGTTCCGTAATGATACGGATGGTGTGGTCCGGTTTGAAACGCCTGCGGTT
>JAJZNY010000025.1 GCA_021852245.1 Planctomycetota bacterium
TTGCGGTTGATGTCTGCCTGCAGGCACCACATTTTGGCCAACAGCAGTTTTTCCTGGTGGGGGGCGTGGCTGAATCCCGACCGTGCTAAAATAGTCGTGGCACCGAATCGTTGGTTCTCCGGTGCAACCTCCAACACCGTCGATCTGCTTCCGCCGCAATGGCGGACTCTGGAAGCGGATTAAATGGCGGGTTGCTGAGGGATTTCGCGGGTGGCGCTGCGGGTCGCCTGTGTGGTGTGGATGGGCGGTGGTATCGAGGCAATGGCAGATAATCTAAATCCATTGGTAAGCATCATTACGCCGGCATACAACGCGGGAGCGTATATTGCCGATACCATTGAATCGGTATTGGATCAGACGTACCCGTTTTTTGAAATGATCGTGGTGGATGACGGATCAACCGACAACACGGCGGAAAAAGTTCAAGCCATCGACGATCCGCGCATTGATCTGATCCGCCAGGGCAATGCCGGGGTCGCCGCGGCCCGAAACCGGGCAATGGAATCGGCTCAGGGAACCTATTTTGCCTTTCTGGATGCGGATGATCTCGCCCTGCCCCAACGTTTGGAAAAGCAACTCACTTTCCTGCAGGATCACCCCGAGGTGGCGCTGGTCGGGGCGGCGGCTGAGATATGGGAAGATTCGACGCCGACTGGGCGATATTTGCGGCACGCCTGCGACCCGGCTCAACTTGCGTTCGACATGCTCTTTGAAAACTATCTCGTTAACAGCACCGTGATGGTGCGCAGCACGATCATCTCGCGGGTGGGTGGTTTTACGCTTGATCAGTTGCGCCGACATGAGGATTTTGAGTTATGGTCTCGCATCGGTCGGCGCCATGCCGTGGCGAATCTGCCGGATGTTCTGGCGGCCTACCGTGTACGTCCGGGCAGCATCTGCCGCACCGAAAATTTTGATGCCAATGGCGTCCGGCTCGCCAGTGAAAATATCGCTCGAGCGGCCGGAAGCTGGTGGATCAGGCCGGCACACCGAACCTTGGCTGCGCTGTTGCGGGGACAAAATCCGGGGACCCCGCCGGTAAAATACGAAACCTTGCAACGACTGCTCGAAAGGCTCGCACACCGATTGGAAAAGCGATTCAGGCTTACTCCGGGCGCATTGGACGGAGCGCTGGCACGGCACCGTGAAAATCTTCGCCATCACTGGGAACGCTTCTTCGGACCGCTGCCCGAGCCGGTACCCAAGCTCTCCTCCCGTATCAAACATCGCCTTCAAAGGTGAAGAGCGGTGGATCGTATCAGGGCCGCGGCCGCAACGAACCATCTGGGCGAGATATGACAAAACCTTTCACCTGCCAAGCCATCCCACGGCGCCGCTGATCCGACGACGTAGAAACGCCCCGAGGCGATAACTCGGGTGAAAACGCCTGTATTGGTGCTCCAGCATCTCCATCCGCTGTGCCAGCGCAGTGCCGACCTCAGTCGCGGATGGAGCAAAGCGCCGGGAAATGGCATCGGCAGCTTCGGTCAGAAGTGTTTTAAGCTCATTGAGCGGAATGGCTCGATCCTGTGGTCGCTGACCTCGCATGTAGCTTGCCAGCGTCAGATGAATGGGCGCCGGTTCCTGAAGACCCAGTGCGAGTGCGATATTTTCGGCGGCGATGCGGGTGCAGCTGGCCTGAAAATTGTCGGTGCGGCAGATGCTCCCGCCTCGCTCGCGGTAGATTTGCAGCACTTCGGGAAGATTGGCAACCGGGTATTTTCGTGATATCCGCGACCATAATTCAAAATCCTCGGGTTGGCGAGATTTTTCAGCCGAATAGCCGCCAATATCGTCCAGCACCGCCCGGCGAATCATGACGGAACTGTGTACAAAATAATTGTCAAAGAGCATCGCAAACGCCAGTTGTGCCGGGTCGCATGGATGGTGGTGGTAGCGTCCGCCGGGCCGGTCCTCCACCCATATCTCCGCCGCAGTGCCGACCATGGCAATATCCGCATGGCGCTTCATAAATTCAATCTGGGCGGTAAACCGCTGCGGCATCGACACATCGTCAGCATCCTGCCGTGCGATATATGTTCCGTGTGCCAGACTGATGCCTCGGTTCAGCGTGCGCGAAAGTCCCTCATTGGCCTGCTGATAGAACCGTATCCGCGGATCGGCATAACTCGCAATGATCCGGGCGGTGTCATCAGTTGAACCGTCGTCAATGATAAGAAATTCGAAATCGGAAAAGGTCTGATTCAGGATGGATTCCACCGCCGGCCGCAGGTATTGCTGCGCGTTGTATGCGGGCATCAGAACGGTGATCTCCGGACTCGGCGGCTGCGTCATACTCGAATTTTAACCGATCAGCTTTCAGCCGCCCCGTCCCGGTTCAAGACTCCTGCGCCAGTTCAAAGAGTAATTTGCCAATCGCATGCTTTTCAATGGGCGAGAATCGTTTTTCCTTCAGTACGGCTGCGAGGCCGAGGGCCAGATCACCGCGAATTGCGCTTGCGATCCACGGCTGATTTTTGCTGCCCCGCCGTAAGCCTTCCGTGATTCGCGGCGGTTGCGGTCAATGAAAAAAACGCCACCAGCGCAGTCGCAATGCAGATCGCCGGGCGACCTGCCGACGTATATGGGCGTTTCCGAGACCTATGGATAATGCGGTGTTTCCGATTCATCTTCATCGCCTCCACTTGGCTGAGTTACGATGGTGCGAACCGGCTCAGGTGGGCAATCGATGCCTGTTTCTCCTAGAGGTATGGCGTGCGGCGGTATGGATGACAACCACCAACCGTTCGCATCCCAGCCGCGCCGCCGGTCGGCCTGTAACGTATATTTGCCAAACCCCGGCGGACGAGTTTTCAAGTAGAATTTCATCGGTTAACAGGTTTTGGTATTGAGGTGGGTAATATCCATGTCGGATGTCGTCGAATCATCGGCAATCAGGCAGGATTTAAGTGGGCAACAGCGTTTGGGGGGCTTGGACCTTTCCGCCCTCCTGCTGATGACGTTTTTGGCTTCTTGGACTCCAATTGCTGTGGGGTGCGCTGTGGCCAGCATTCCGCCCATCATCGGGGGTGTGATGCGATTTCTGCTCGCCGCGCTGACGATCGGGCTGGTTTTACTGGCGAGCAGAAAGTTTCTTCTGCCAGTAAAAGCCGATTGGCCTCTTATCGTGATCCTCGGAATTGTATGCGTGCCGGTGAATCAGGCGTTCTTCTGGGGCGGGGTTGCCATGGCCAACCCTTCGCACGCGGCGATGCTTTACAGCACCACGCCCGTAATTGTTACCGTCCTCTCATGCCTGATCCATATCGAACGCTGGAGTTGGCGGGCGATTACGGGCGCGGTACTCGCCGTGGTCGGTGTGATTGTTATTCTGCTGGATTCCGGACTCTTTCTTCGAAAGTCATTTTTAACTGGCGATCTGCTTCTGCTCGGGGCAGCGGCCACGTGGTCCGGCTATCTGGTTTTTTCTCGCAGGCTCAATCAACATTACGGCAGCCTCGCCGCACAATTCTGGATATTTCTATGCGGGGCGCTGGTCAGTATTCCGCTGCTGCTGATCAAGTCGCAGCAGGTGAACGTTTCGCATATTACGCTCGAATCGTGGTTGGGGCTGGGATATCTCATTTTTTTTGTGGCCGTCGGCGTATTTTTTCTTTACAACTGGTGCAATGCCCGCCAGCCTCCGTCACGGGTGGCTACCTTCGGTAATGCTGCCTTGCCTCTGACGCTGGTGTGGGAAGCCATGATAAAAGAGCGACTGCCGGGAATCTGGTTTCTCGTCGGTTCAGCGATTCTTCTTACGGGAATGTTTCTGGCCATTTATCGGCCGCGCACTCCCGCTTCGCCGCCGCCAACAAGACCTGACTGATCGCCACTTGCATTCGATAACCGATGGGGTAAGCCGCCGGGAAGTGCCTCGATCTCAAAATGGGGATAGGTCGTCAAACGCCAATGTAAATAACCCTGTCGGCCGATGATAAGCCAGGCCCGGATGGATGCCGCCGTTGTCTTCGGCTGCCGTGCCATCCACCCGTCGAGGCCGATCGTGTGCCCATGGCGCTCCAGTTGTCCATGGATAAAATAATACCAATCGCGCGGGGCGTCCGCTTTATCCTGATGAGAATAGAAATATTCACTGCGAATCACCGCCGCCGCTCCTTTGGGCAGAATGACCTCGATGCGGTTCGGCACCGACTCGGATGTTGAAAATCGCACGACCGCGCGGAGGTGCCTCCAGCTTTGCGCACTCCACGCCACCGGCAATGCCGAATCATCCTTCACATCAACGCGTTCGCGGGCTAGCGCCCGATAGATGCGCCAGCGCACCAGATAGCCGGAATGTTCGCCGGTCGACTGCCGCCAGTGATATTCAATGGTATCCAGCGGAGGGGCACGGCTGATCCATATCGCGCCCGCGATCCCGGTAAATAGCCCGGCAGCCAACATCGCCGAAACACGGATTACGGCGTGGTACCGCCCGGCGGCAATCCACACCAAAATCATAATGACCACGGAGAGCGAACCGCAGGCAATTACGACGACGGGCCAGAGCGCTGGCAAGGTCGGTGGTGGGAGTCGCAGCCGGCGGAGGGGGGAGACGATCGGCCTGAAGGGCGGCGGTTCTGGGATCGCAAGTTCCCAGCCTGAAGCGTGTTTATTCGTCGGCAGTATGACTGTTTTCCATGCGATTCCATCAATCGGCGGCGGTGGGGACACACCAGGCCGGAAGATCGGGATGCCGGTCGGCAGCACATGGCTGATCAGCCTGCGGTCAGTCTGATCCGGCATATGGGCGGAGAGCACACAGCCGCTGAATGCGGCGACGGCGGTGGGTGGGGTATGCATCAGGGCGGCTGCACCCATGGGCAGAAAATAATCATCGCCCGAGCGATAGAGGTGCGACTTCCGGTGTGATGTCACCATGAGAAAAGTTTCTGCCGTTGAGCCTGGCAGGCGTCGATGAAGCGTTACCCGCAGTGACTTCCAGGGTTTGGATGCGATTCCTTGGCGGAGCAGACGATATTGAAGCTTCGCATGTCGGTGGTTGACCGCAGTGATAAATGCGATCGGTACCAGAACGGGGCGCTGATTGCCTACCGTCACTTCGCTGATCGGGCCGCCATTACGGCTGCGAATTTGGAGTCGGTAGGGATGCGGTGCTACCGGCAGCCCATGCATAATCAGCGCGGCCCAGGAGTTTATCTGCGGATGCCGCGGAATCACCGCAGCGCGAATCGCCGTTGCAGCGCGGGCCGAGGGAATGGTGAATACGACCGACAGGAAAAGTGTGGCAACGGCGTACCAAACGGGTATAACAGAGTTCGGGCCGGTTGAGATTTTCATACCGGTTAGCCTACCGCCACGGCGGCGGTTGGCAATGATACGTGCCATCACGCCTGGCGGCCGATGGCGGCCGGATTGGGCCAGTAGGTGATACCCAAAGACTGTTTCTCTGGAGCATGACGACCCATGGCAAATGTCGATAAGAACAAATTGCGACGACCGGTGATGTTGATCGTCCGCGACGGATGGGGCAGCAACCCGCATCCGGAGATGAATTCCTACAATGCGGTTCATCTGGCCCGGCATCCTGTGGATGATGCCCTGATGGCGGAGTATCCGCACGTGCTGATCCACACTTCGGGTGAATGGGTCGGCCTGCCGGCGGGTGTGATGGGAAACAGTGAAGTGGGCCATCAGAATATCGGCGCCGGGCGCATAGTGGATCAGGAGACGATGCGTATCACGCGTCGGATACGCGATGGAAGTTTTTTTGAAAATAAAATACTGGTGGGCGCTTTTGAGCATGCCCAAAAACATGGTTCCCGCGTGCATATTCTCGGTTTATGCTCCGACGGCCGGGTTCACAGTGACCAGGAGCACGCCTATGCGATCTTGGAACTCGCTGCCCGGCTCAAATTTCCATCCGATCGCGTTGCCGTCCACGCCATTACCGACGGGCGCGACACCTCGCCTCAGGGCGGTATCCGCTATCTGGCGGAACTGGAAAAGAAAATGGCGGAAATCGGGGTGGGGCGTATCGCCAGCATCGTCGGCCGGTATTACGCCATGGATCGCGATAATCGATGGGACCGCGTGCAGAAGGCGTACGATCTGCTCACGGCCGGCAAAGGGGACGGTTATCCCACCGCCCGTGAGGCGATGGAACATTATTACGCCCATCCCACCGAGCCCTCCCGGCATGGAGATGAATTTGTCACCCCGTCGGTCATCGGCAACGCATTCAAGGTGGGTGATAACGATGCGATAATATTTTTCAATTATCGCGGTGATCGCCCACGCGAGATCACCAAAGCCTTTGTGCTGGATGATCCGGCATTTGCCGCCCAACCCAACGGCGGTTTTCAGCGTGCCATAAAGCCGAAGAATCTCTATTACGCCACCATGACGGCCTATGAGGAAGGCCTGCCGGTGAAGGTGATTTTTGGCAAGCCTGAAAAAATGCATGAAATTCTCGGTATGTACATCAGCGAATGCGGGCTGACGCAATTCCGCTCGGCGGAGACGGAAAAATTTCCGCACGTTACATTTTTCTTCAACGATTATCGCGAGCCGCCGTTTCCGCAGGAAGACCGGTCGATGGCCCCGAGCCCCAAGGTTTCCACCTATGATCAGAAGCCGGAGATGAGTGCGGCGGAGGTAACGGATATTGTTCTCAAGGCGCTGGAAAGTCGTCGGTACGACCTGTTTGTCGTCAATTTTGCCAACGGAGATATGGTGGGGCATACCGGCAATCTTCAGGCGGCGATCAAGGCGGTCGAGACGGTCGATCAGGATGTCGGCAAGCTGGTGGACAAAGTTAAGCAGATGGGTGGGTCGGTGATTGTGACGGCCGATCATGGAAACTGTGAACAGATGTGGGATCCGCAAAATAATTGTCCCCACACCAGCCACACCACTTATGACGTTGAACTCATCGTGGTGGATGATCGATTCAAAGGCCGTAAGCTGCGTACCGGCGGAGCGCTCTGCGACGTGGCCCCGACGCTGCTGGCGCTGATGGGGCTCGAGGTACCGCGGGAAATGACGGGCCGGTCGCTGCTGGAGTCGTGAAGTGAAACCGGCGAGATCAATCATCGCCGCCGTCGGAGAATGGGGAAGATCATGAGCGCCGGCGAGCCAATCTCGGTCACGACGTCGGATGACGATACCCGATGGATGCACCACGCCCTGGAATTGGCTCAGCGAGGGCGCGGCTTCGTAGAGCCCAATCCCGTGGTTGGTGCGGTGATCGTGAAAGACGGTCGGATTCTCGGCCAGGGGTATCACGAAAAATTCGGCGGTCCGCATGCCGAAATTCAAGCGCTCCGCATGGCAGGGCCGCAGGCCGCCGGAGCAACGGCCTATGTGACTCTCGAACCATGCTGCTACACCGGCAAGACTGGGCCGTGCACCCGGGCGCTGATCGAGGCGAAAGTGTCGAGGGTGGTGGCGGCGGTGCTGGACCCCAATCCGCTGGTGGCGGGCAGAGGAGTTTTGGAACTCCGTCGCCATGGCATCGCGGTGGTGCTGGGAACCTGTGCACGCCGGGCTACCCGTATCAACGCCCCGTTTTTCAAGCTCATCAGCCTTAAACGCCCTTATGTCATCGCGA
>JAJZNY010000092.1 GCA_021852245.1 Planctomycetota bacterium
CCGCTTTTTGTTGCTTACTTTGTGCGGATAATGCACGCTGAATACTCCCGCGAATAAATGAAATAACTGCCTCGGCTGGCAGGCAATCAACGTATATGAACCAATATCGACCGGTACGACCGATTCCCCTGGGCATCGGTGACACGGACTACAATCCGATGCGCCCCCGCCGATAGCGCTCGGGTCTCCGCGGAGAACGCCTCCAGCGGAGAATCCATTATGCTAGTCGATCCTGCCGCTGGCTGCCAATGTCTGCCGGAATCGACATCTATGGCAACCTGTTGAACGCTAACCATATGGCTGTGGGCAATCCCCGTGATTTTTACCCTTCGCCCGGCGACAATGACGGCCTTCAGATTGGTTATGAATGGCGGCGTATTGACAACCGTAAACCAATTCGTCTTCCGCGCTGTGGCCAATGCCATGGAAAGAGGATTCGATGGCGCATCGCTTGCAACAACTTTAATGCGGTACTGACCGTCCGGTAGACCATTGGTGGAGAAATTGTACGTGGTATCAGAAAGATGTCGGGCAATCCGTATCCATACGGGGATGCCTTTCTGCTGATAATAAAGCGAATAAGCCAGCGTGTCTCCGTTGGCGTCTTCGGCATTCCAGTTCACCACAACTGAATGCTTTCCATTTTGAAGTGGCGATGACGTGATGGAGCTTACGTCCGGCGCGACATTGATCTGCTCGTATCCAATTCGAACTTTTTGTACGACGGGGGACGGTCGCTTCGGTCCGCCCTTCAGCAGGATGCGAAATTGAAGATATCGTGCCGCCGGACTCGATATGGGCTGGTACGAATTTGCCGGAATCGGGGCCGACCAGCGACTCCAGAATTTAGCGAATTTGTCCACGGATTTTACATTTCCTGACCGGGTTTCTATCTCCACGGTATCACCGTGCGGGACAACGGCGGTAACGTGAGGCACACCCCAGTCAGCAGGGAGTTTGGCATCCAATACTCGGCTGGTATATGAGCCGGTCTGGTTCCATCCGGGCCCAAATTGATAAATCTGACCCGAATTGGCCGTTCCGAGTGTTAAACCACCATCGGAATTCTTTGCGATGGCCAGAATATCGTGCTCTTTGAAGTGATGCAGCAATATCTGGGTCTGTGTTCCAGGGTTGTAGGAGATAAGTCGACCGTTAGGGCCTGTTCCCAGAATCAAGGCGTCATGCATATACACCATGGATAGGATCATGTCCGGTACCGCCAAAATTGGCATCACGCGACCATCCGGGGCGATGGCAAATACGGCATTCAGCTTCTTCGAGGCATTTGAGCCTGGAAATGGCTGTGCTGAGGTAGGTGGGGCCATAACCGGCAGGGGAAGATGCCCCATATGGCGACGTACAGCCTTTTTCCCCGCTTTTCCACCTCCCGGCCCCATGGATGGAACTGAAGCCGGCATTCCATCCGGCGCAGCCTGCGTTTTGAAGAAGCCGCCGCTGTTTTTTGCGCGATTCGGTGACGCTGTCGCAGCGTAAATCGTGCCTCCCTTTCCTATCGCCAGCGCGGATATTTCGGCGTGATCGGCCGACATCAATACAAAAGAGCGGCCGGAAGCGGCGTTGAGTTTAACCACCAATCCCGCGCCATCGGTTCCGGCGATCAGGTGGCGGCCGGTATGACTCATCACCAGAGCCATGATATTGTTCACGGGCAGGCTCGCCAGCAGGTGCGCCTTTCCACTGCGATGAAGACTCCACACTTGGCCGTGCGGGCCGGTGGCAAGGTAAATCGCACCATTTTTTGCTGTTGCAATGTCCCAGATGTAGCGTACTTTGGGATTGTAAAATAGCACCCGCGGCTTATGCCCGCCCCCCTGAAGCGGAATATCAAGCAGAGCCGAATGCGATCCGCACGCCGCCACCAGCAGATGATGAGCGCCGAGCATGTGGAGTGCTAGAATCTGCCGTCGGCCAGGCGGCGGTGCATAAAGAATAGATAGCTTGCCGTGATGAAGCTCGTAGACTTTTCCTTTGGGAGAATCGCCGAAATAAATCCGACCATTGCGGGCCACCACCACCGCATTGATAAGTCCACGAAGAGGATGCGGCAATAGCGACGAAATTTCGCGGCTTAGTGATAAATCACCGTAATTGTTAACAAGGGTATGGTGAAAAGTTCCGGCCGAATAAGCACGTTCGGTATTGAAATTCCAGGTTTTAACCTCTACAGCGCGAGCCATGGTAGATGCAGAGGCAAACACCACGGCTGCGGTGAGGAAAAGTCCGACATTCAATTTCATGCGACCTCCAATAAAAACAGTCTTCACCAGTTGAGTTCTCGTTTGGATCACGTCAATTCATCTGCGGCGGCCCGGCACCTGGAAAGAATGGCATGGGCGACGGTTGAGTTTTAATGGGTTCGGCAAATCGTCCAAATGGATGCCGACGGACGGTAATCGGAATATCAATCTCCCCACCTGCGAGAACACCCGGCAAAGGCACACTGGTCGCGATGCTGTTCGCCAGCGGATAGACATTTGCAGGCGGATTTTCCGTCATGATGGTCAAACGGCTCGCCGGCAAGTTGGGCATCGATGTGCTGCCGACCGTCAATCCATGCGTGTTAAGCACCAGTTGGGCGTAGAGGCGGTCGGACTTGAACGACGTGATATACCGGATCGACCGTTTCAATGACGCCGTACTCAGGGCGGTGTAATATTGCGGAAAGATCGAGGCATTGTCGATCAGCAAATTGCTGCGCGACGATATCTGCAGGTTGTAGACCCCCTTCGGTGTGCCGACGGGAACTACAAGGCGTATGACGGCCGTGAAACTGTGTTGATGCTCCGGTCGGAGTCGCGCGTAGATGACGAGCGTGCCGCCGGGTTTTACAACACGGCGCGCCACCGACGCACTGATCAAAGAAACTGCATGCGATGTACCGTGGATGGAAATATTAAAATCCATGGACTTAAACGCCAAATCATGGAAGGGATTGTCATTGAGTATGGCAATGGGAAGCAGCACGCTGGTGGGATCAAAATTGCCTGTCGTGGCGCGATAGTCGACCGGTAATGAAAAGTTCCGGTAGTGGACGTCCCCACTGATGTGAACGGTGTATTTACCGTTCTTCTTGGTCAGATTCCGTTTGGCGGCCATACTTCCCAGAATCGCCGCCCCAATGGATTCTACTGTCGTGTTTCGGTTTGGATAAAGATTGTAGTGAAATACCTTCACCCAAGTGGGATGATGATATTCCACACGCACGGTGATCGGTACAGAGGCAGGTTTAGGGCCCAGGATTCCCATAATTCCCGTCTCTTGATCCATTAATAACGATCCCTGAATCGGACCTGCAGCATCACCGAGCTTAAAGGAGGATTTGTAGATGGGCAGCACATGAAAAATATACGCCCCGGCAACCGGAAGATGCGTCGGCCCCTGAGCAAAAAAGCGGTGGCCGAAGGCATAAACATGATGATGAACGATTGCCGTCACCGTGCCGATGGCACACATGTCCATGTCACCGGACATCAGCGGTACTGAAATGGCAGCGCCGGGACGTAAATCCAGGGCGCCGGGTTTGAGCAGCCCTTCTCCGCCGAGTTTGGAATCCACGCCCGCCCCACCACCGGAGAGTGCGGTGAGACCGGAACCTCGCAATCCCTGACGCAGAAAACGTAATACGGATGAATCCGCGGTGGAGATCATCAGCGGAGTTGAAAGCATTCGAATGCCGCCGCTGCTCGACGAATCCGATCGGCGAGCCGGCGATTGGGTCCAAAGATGGTGCGGATAGACGCGGGAAATCAAGGTGCTGAAGCCGGGCACATCTGAACGCCTCGCCTTGTTCAGCAACCAGGAAATGGCCGATCCCCCCCCCTCCTGCCGCTCCGCCATTTTATTCGGCATCGGAATGCGGAGCATCTGGCGAATGGGTTGGACGCCACCGATCGGATCCTTGGAGTATGGCCAACCGTATGCGATTGCACCGATGAGTTTCCCGTCAATATACACCGGCGATCCGCTCATCCCTTCAATAATGCCTGACTTCTGCAATCCCAGTCCATAACAGCGAACCAGAATTACATTCATGTCCGGCTGGAAATCTTTAATAACGTCGATGATTTTAACTTTGAATTTCTGTATTTTGGCCCCGCGCATCACGGTCAGCCCGTAACCGATCATCCCGGGCCGAAGCTTATTCTCAAAAAGAAAGCGGGCAGGATCAGGATTAAAATACTTGCTGTGGACACCTGCAGCTGTCGGTGCCGCCCCCGCATCCGATGGCTTGGCCAACGCCATTCCGAGGAGAATGCCTACGCCGACAGAAACTGTTACAACTAACTTTCCGGCTCTCAAGCTAACGTCCTTTCTGCATCGGTTACAGCAGGTTGCCCCTCAACCGACGCTCCACATCATGAAGCCGCATTCTACCGGACGGCGCAAATCTGGCCAGTCACTAATTTCGGCGACTCAATCAACCGCCCAGCTTCCGAAACTTGTTACGGCAGGCATCTCCCCGGTGTTCAGGCGAGGTTGAAAGCATTCCTTCATACCGAGCCGGACTGCATTTCAAGTTGGCGGGCCAGGGACCGTGAGGGAATGATGCTCTTCGCTTATTATATTGACTTATGCTACAACGCCGATATGAACTCGCTATTGTGCTGCCCGTCTATAACCATCATCTCACCGTTGGGCAGGTCATCCGCGACATCGTGGATGAATTTCCCAACCAATTGCTGATTGTGGTTAACGACGGCAGCACGGACGGCACGGCCGCTGCTATCGAAACCGTTCATAAGGGCCATCCATGCGCGAGGATTCAGGTGCATACGCACAACGTGAACCGTGGGAAGGGTTCCGCTCTCATGACGGGCTTCCGGGCGGCGGCGCAAGCGGGGTGTACGCATGCCATTACGATTGACGCGGACGGTCAGCATGATCTCAAGGACGCGGCTCGTCTGATCGCGGTAGCAAAACTCTTCCCCGATGAACTCATCATCGGGGATCGGCAGATTGATCGACATCCAACGCCGAAGAATTCGCGTCGTGGTCGGGATATGTCGCGTTTCTGGCTCTGGTTGCAGACCGGCATGGACGTACCGGATCCGCAGTGTGGATTACGCGTGTATCCTCTGGCGCAGGTCCTCTCCGTACGATGCTTCACGCGTCGTTATGATTTTGAGACGGAGATTGTTGCCAGGCTGGCGTGGAAGGGCCTGCGATTGATATCCGCTCCCATCACCTGTATTTATTTTTCGCCGGATAAGCGTGTCACACATTTTCGCCCTTTCATCGATACCACACGCGGAACTTGGATTAACATAGTCCTGACCACACTTCGCATTTTGTCCATCCCACCCGGGCGTACCCGCCCGCCGTGCGCATACGAACCGATCCCCCTCCTGCGAAGCCTGCGGGATCGCAGACATTGGCGAAAAATCCTGAACCTTGATGGGTGTATGCCTCTCGAATCATCGCTGGTTGCCGCAGCCGTCGGCATCGGCGTGCTGATTGCGTTCATTCCAGTCTACGGACTTCAGACCATCTTAGCTATTTACATTGCCCGGCGTCTTCATCTGAATTTGCCGTTGATGGTTCTCTCCACTCAGATATCCATCCCCCCCCTGTCCATCGGCATCATTTTGGTCAGTCTGATCTGCGGGCACCTGATAATCCATGGCACCTGGCCGCCGATTTCCATATCGGCGCTCCGCCAGCACTCCATGTGGTATTGGTTGGCGGCGTTTACCGGAGATTTATTCCTTGGTGGCATAGTCTGCGGGCTGATTGCAGGCACAATTTCTCTGCTTTCAACTCGTTTACTCTTGAGGATGTGTCGTAGTGTAAACACCGGGAACCTGGGATCGTCGGCCACTGCTTGCATCGACCTGCAAACCCACCTGAAAGGGCAATAAATTTCAGTCGTGGCCAGGGGGAGTTTTGAATTCAGGCTAAGCGGCGAAACATCCTCGACATTGCCGCCATTCACCATAAAAATTGCTGCGGCATCACTCACCGTTTTCTTTACATCGGTTGTGCCGCCGGTGACGAGGGTCCCGGAATCGGTGCGGGGATGTTATCTGGATTAATCCCGTCATGATTCAGATCGCGTTTTTCCGCCGGCTCGGCGACGGTTCCGGGCGGTGCCAGTGATTTATACCAGCCCACATCCGCATAGCTGGTGATGTCGTCACGAACTTTCAGGATGGTAAACATGCCGCCCATATTGATAAAACCATAAGGCCCCTTTCCACCTTCCATCGGCGCCGTGTTCGCCATCGTCGGCATATTCATGGGCGTACTCATGCCATTCTTCCCCATGGTCATGTATTGGGGAAGAAGTTTCCGCATTTTCTCACCCAGATCTCCAGGCTTTACGCCGATCATATTGCCAAAATGATGTCCCATCTGCGTCATGGTATGGTGCGTCATATGGCAATGCATGGCCCAATCGCCCGGATTGGATGCATCGAACTCGACGACCCGCGTTGCGCCTACCGGCACCAGCACCGTGGTTTCAGGCTGCCACGCGGAAGGGGGATAATCACCGCCATCACTGCCTACGACCTGAAATGAATAGTTATGCAGATGGATGGGATGATGATCCATGGGGCCGAGATTGCCCAGACGAATGCGAACCCGCTGCCCGGTGCGGGCCACCAGTGGATGGGTCGATGGGAATGACTTTCCGTTCATGGTAAAGACATTGAAATCTGACATCTCAAGCGGATTGGGGCGATAGGTGCCGGGCACGATGCTCCATTCATGAAGCATGATCGCAAAATCGCGGTCAACCCGGTACTGCGGCTTGCGGGGATGAATCACAAACATCCCGGTCATTCCCAATGCAATCTGCGTCATTTCATCATAATGGGGGTGATACATTTTGGTTCCGGGCTCCACAAGATTGAATTCATATTTGAACGTCTCACCCGGTAGGATGGGCTTTTGTGTCATTCCGCCGACGCCATCCATCCCATTATCGACGTAGACACCGTGCCAGTGAACGGTCGTAGGCTCCGGCAATCGGTTGGTGACATAAATGCGAACGCGTTCCCCTTCCACCGCTTCGAGCACCGGATGAAGCATGCCATTGTATCCCCATACGAGAGCCTTGAGGCCGGGGACAAATTCATTCCAGAACTCCATCGCCACCATGTGAAAAACCTTGACGCCGTCGACAATCTTGAATGGCAGTGTACCGGTGTTAGGAGCCACCACAGGAAGATAATCCCGGTTGGGCAAGCCGGGCGGCAGAGGTCTGGCGCTCAGCGCATCGGCCCGTGACTTTGATTGCATTCGACCGCCGTAGGAAGCCCCCTGATGTGCTATGGTGGACAAGGACGCTCCCTCTGCGGCCCGAGCCTTGAACATGGCCCCCGCCGCCAGGGCGGCGCCGGAGGTGAGCATGGCACGACGATTGATTTTTTCACTCATGGTTCTACTCCTTGAATTAGCTTGGCTTTAGGTGCCCGAGTTGATCGCTCTTTTAACATCCGCGCCGGCAGTCTGCCACCGACTTCATCTGCGAGTTTGGCGCGATTCATCCAATAGCTTTCCAGCGCTTTGACATAACTTCGAGCCGTGTT
>JAJZNY010000380.1 GCA_021852245.1 Planctomycetota bacterium
TAGTGCCCGCATCGGCATTAGCACCGGCGGTGACCGAAATCGGTCTGCGTGTGCGGCCGAAACCCACACCACGATCCATGACCATGATTCGATAACGTCCTACGGGGGCGTTGTTGGCGGTAAAGGTGCCGTCATCGGCGGTAGCCGTGATGCCGAACACCATCATATGCCATACGGTTTTGCCGGGAGTTGGTTTCTGCCAGCGGCCGCGGCGCATGTGCCGACCGTGCCCACCTCGCCCCGGCAAGCGCATGATTCGTACGAAGGCGCCGGCCACAGGGTTACCGCTTGAGTCCACCACTTTTCCGGAGATGCTGCCGGTTGCATGAGGCGTCATCGAATGAGCTGCAGCCGGTGGAGTGGCACTGAACTGCAGTGCCCCGGCACCGCCGATTAAACCGATAATTGCCAAACCTGCCAAAAATTTTCGCATGGTGCGCTCCTTGAAAAAAATGTCTATTGGCCGATTGCTCATTGAGTATCTCTCGCAGAGCATTTACCGCAGGGCATTTCCCACTATTGGGTCGGCCCATCGCCCTGATTCCATCACTCAGGCCCACATCGATTCATCGACGGCCACGGTGGGTAGACACGCACGGCTTGCGAGAAAGTTTCAGCGGTGTTGGTTATTTTATTTTCCGGGGGACATCTGCCTCCGTGACGGCGGCCATCGGCAACCCCATTGGTGCTCTACCTTCCGGCTGCGATGCTGAGAAGCCCGTGAGAACTCCCCCATCGCCAACGGCCAATCATCCGGGTTTTCAGGTCTTTTGCACCTTGCCACACGATACGATAATGTTTCCTTCCGCAGGATACCATCTGCGATTTCAGACGGGTTTGCAGCGTCTTAAGATCGATGCGGAGTTGAGTTATGGCGATAAAGAAGTGGAATCGCCGACATTTTTTAATCGCCGGATCGGCGGCGGCCATCGGTGGCCACGCGTCGTTCGCGGCGGCACGGATTCGGCTGAATCGCGGACCCAACGCCTTTACCCTCACCTGCCAGTCCTTGATCGATCCGATCGGAATCGATACCCCCGTACCGCATCTTGGCTGGATTTATCACACCCGGCAACCCGGCTATCGGCAGTCTGCCTATGAGATTCGCGTAGCATCCTCGCCATCCGCCCTGACATCAGGCGAGGCGGACATCTGGCGGAGCGGGCGGATATTTTCCGATCAAAGTGTGCAGGTGCCTTTTGCGGGCAAAACACTGCAATCTCGCGGCGAATACTTCTGGCAGGTGCGGGTGTGGGATCAGTATGGCGTGGCGTCTGACTGGTCATCCGTCGGCCGCTGGACCATGGGGATACTGGACCCGCTGGAATGGCGGGCGCAGTGGATCACCTCCCCCATCATGGAAAAAGTTCATGAGCCGCGCCGGATATTCGGGTGGAAGCGGCCGGCGCATGTGACCGGCGGCCGGGTTTTTTATCGCGTCCGCTTTTTCTGTCCTCAGCGCCCCTGCTTTTATCACGTGTACCTTGCCGTCACCGGTTCACATACCGCCTTTCTCAATGGCACTGAGATTATTCGCTCGCAGCGACGCGATGCGATGGAGTGCTTCATCGGTGCGGATCATCCCCGCCTGAATCGCGGATGGAATGTGCTGGCCATCGATGCCAACGCAGCCACGCGCTTTGATGCTGCCGCCGGAGTTACCGTCGTCATGCCCGGGGGCGTGCGACGGACGCTGATGTTGAATCAGTGGAAATATCATTACTCGCCGATACGGGGATGGCAGGCGCCGGCGTTTGATGACACCGGGTGGACATCCTGCGCCGATTCGGCACCATTCGGCCGCCAATCCTGGGCGACGCCGGATATGAACTTCGACGCCCCGCGCCGGAGTTTTCTGCTGCGGCGGGAATTCAATGTCGCCGGGATCGTGCGCCGGGCCGTGGTGCTGGTGTCCGGGCTGGGGAGTTGCGAACTGCACCTCAACGGCCGGAGGGTGGATGACCATGTGCTGTCCCCCAACTGGACGCAATACCAGCGCCGTATTGAGTACGACATGCACGATGTTACGTCCCTGATCCGATCGGGTGCCAACTGCATCGGTGCAGTGCTGGGCAACAGTTGGTGGAGCAGCGGGCTGGGCCCCATGCAGTCGCAGCGTGCCGCCGCTCCGGGTGATAATCTCAAATGCTTCTGCGAACTGCATATTGACTATGCCGACGGATCGCATCAGGTGATCTGCTCGGACGACAACTGGCGGGTTCACCCTTCACCCATCGTGTCCGATTCGATCTATAACGGTGAAACATACGACGCCCGACTTGAGTTGCCCGGTTGGGATGAGTCGCGATTTGACGATTCTCAATGGTTCTCCGCCCAGAGTGCACCGGTTTCCGACGGTATTAAATTTTCCGCACGCACGGATGAACCGATCAGGATCATCGACACTCTCGAACCGCGGTTGATTTCCGAGCCGGTGCCGGGAGTTTTTGTTCTGGATTTCGGTCAGAATCATGCCGGGGTTATGCGGATACGGGTGCGCGAGCCCGCGGGCCGACGGATTGAGCTGCGCCACGCCGAATCGATCTATCCGAATGGCCGGGTCAACTGCAGCAATCTGCAATCCGCCGCCGCCACCGACGTGTATATCTGTACGGGCAGCGGAGTCGAAACATGGATGCCGCGTTTCACCTACCACGGCTACCGGTATGTTGAAATCAGGGGGCTTTCCCGCCGCCCGATGCCGGGTGATTTCACAGCCATGGTGCTGGGCACGGCGGTGGCCGAGGCATCGAGTTTTCGGTGCTCCAAAACGATCTACAACACCATCGACCACATGGCCCGATGGAGCGGAAAATCCAATATCTTCAGCGTGCTGACCGACTGCCCCCAGCGTGACAGTCGAACCGGCTCCATGGGAGATGGGTCGGCATTTGCCCGCACCGCCTGCTGGAATCAGGCCACCGCGGCATTTTTCCGCAAATGGACGGCGGACATGGCCGATGCGGCGGAATTTTCATCCGCCCGCCGCTACAGGCACCTTACCGAGCCCACCATCATCGCTCCGAGTCTCGGCGGCGAGCCGATCGGATGCCCCGGCCGGTCGGATGCCGCAGCCGTGGTGCCGTACACCAGCTTTATTTTTAATGGCGATTTATTGGCCTTGCGGGCGGCGTATCCTCTGATGCGGGACTGGGCGCTGTACATCCTGGCCAACCGCACCGGGGGCGTATTTATTCAGCCGGATTTCGGCGATTGGATGGCTACGGTCCCCACACCTGAAGAGTTGATCAGTGCGGCCATCGCATGTCGGTCGGTGCAGATCGCCGCCCGGGCCGCCCGCTGGGTTGCCCCCCATGACGCCGGGCATTTTCACGCCGCCGCCCGTTCGATGGCCACGGCATTTAACGCACGATTTCTCAACCGTCGCGAGCTTCAATATGGAAATGGTTCGCAGTGCGCCAATGTGCTGCCGCTGGCGTTTCATCTTGTGCCTCCATGGGCGCAGCGCGGCGTTATGCAGAATATCGTTCAGGACATCACTGCCCGGCAGGGCATCTCCACCGGTTACGTCGGCACGCCGCATCTGCTCCCGACCCTTTCCCGATTCGGTTATCACCGCATTGCCGCCGCCCTATTGGCCCAGACACGCTATCCATCGCTGGGGTATATGGCGACAAAGGGGTGTACCACCGTGGCGGAACGCTGGGATTTTGACCGCTGCGGCCCATCTATGAATTCGCTCAATCACACCGTTTTCGGATCCATGTGCACGTGGCTCTACGAAGGGCTGATGGGGATTGAACCGGATGAAGATCATCCCGGTTTCAAACACTTTACCATGCGTCCCATTTTCCCCGCGGATATGACACATGCGGAATTTGAACATCACGCTCCCTATGGCAGAATCGCCTGTGATTGGCAGCGGCGGCATCGACGGATTGATCTGCACATGCAGATTCCGCCCAACACAACCTCCGACATCTATCTGGTGGATTCGAGCCCCGGTATATCGGAAATCCGGGCCGGTGCAAAACTGATTTACCACCATGGCCGCAGTTTCAGCATCCCGAACATGAAGGCAATGAGAGATAATCACGGCACTCGTTTCTGGCGGCTCGGCAGCGGGCGGATTGAGTTGAACATCATCGAAGTCTAAACATCGGCGGCGGCGGTAGACCAACCATAAAACATGGAATTCTGTCTTTCGGCGGCACGTTTCAGTTGTGGGTCCACGCGCGGTGAGAGTGATGATCGATGTCGGTGCTTCGACCACCGAAAATCCTTCTGATCACCACCCGGAGCCTGACAGGCTCCAAGCTGCATCGGTGGTTGGGGCGATACCTGTCCTTTGACTTGCGCCTTTGACGCAGGCGGCTAGTTGGTATCAAATGCATGCATAGAGGCGGTGGACAGCCGCGGAGAAAAGTGCGTTTTCGTATCCGGAGGAATTATGGCACACGAAGATATTGAATCGGTACTACATGAAAATCGAGTATTCCCCCCGCCGACCGAATTCGCCCGGCGTGCCCGCATCGGCAGTCGCGAGGCGTACGAAAAACTGTATCGCCAATCCATCGATCACCCCGACGAATTCTGGAATCAGCAGGCACAGGAACTCACGTGGATAAGCCCGTGGAAGCAGGTGTTGGACTGGAGCAAACCGCCATTCGCCAAATGGTTTGTCGGCGGTCGGCTGAATGTTGCCGCCAACTGCATTGATCGACATATCGAATCTCGTGGTGATACCCCCGCGATCATCTGGGAAGGTGAACCGGGCGATTCACGCACTCTGACCTACCGCGAATTGCTCAAGGAAGTATGCCGCCTCTCCAACGGACTTCAGAGCCTTGGCGTGGGGCAGGGGGATCGGGTGGCGATTTACATGCCGATGGTTCCCGAGGCAGCCATCGCGATGCTGGCGTGTGCCCGAATTGGGGCTGTGCATACGGTGGTGTTTGGCGGGTTCGCCTCCGAAGCGCTGGCGGAGAGAATTAATGACGCGCAGGCGTCCGTGGTCATCACAGCCGACGGGGGATGGCGGCGAGGTAAAGTGGTGGAATTGAAAGCCAATGTTGATGCCGCCCTGGCCAAGACCCCGTGCGTCCGCCACTGTGTGGTGGTCAAACGTGTCGGCAGGCCGGTGGAGATGAAACCGCAACGGGACATCTGGTATCACGATCTGGTGACCGGCCAATCGGATCAGTGCCCGCCGGTACCTGTGAACAGTGAACAGATGCTCTTCATTCTCTATACCAGCGGCACCACCGGTCGGCCCAAGGGCGTGGTGCATACCTCGGCGGGATATCTGCTGGGAGCGTATTTGACATGCAAATATGTGTTTGATCTGCGGCCGGAGGATGTCTACTGGTGCACCGCCGATGTGGGGTGGATTACCGGGCACAGTTACATGGTCTATGGGCCACTGGCCTGCGGGGCCACGGCGGTCATGTACGAGGGGGCTCCGAATCATCCCGGCCCGGACCGGTTCTGGCAGATTATTGAAAAATATCGGGTCAGTGTCTTCTACACGGCACCGACGGCGATTCGGGCGTTTGTGAAATGGGGTGATGAGCATCCCAAAGCGCATGATCTTTCATCGCTGCGTCTGCTGGGTACCGTCGGAGAACCGATCAACCCGGAGGCGTGGATGTGGTATTACAACGTGATCGGGTCGGGGCGCTGCCCGATTGTCGATACCTGGTGGCAGACTGAAACCGGGTCGATCATGTGTACACCGCTGCCGGGCGCTATCGCAGCCAAGCCGGGCAGTTGCACTCTGCCATTTTTCGGCGTGGATATGGCGGTGGTGGACAATCAGGGACGGGAAGTGCCCGTGGATGTGGGAGAATTTCTGGTGATCCGCCGCCCATGGCCCAGCATGCTGCGCGGGATATATGGGGACGATGAGCGATTTATTTCGCAATATTGGTCGCAGATCAAACCGTATTATTTCACCGGCGACGGCGCCCGTCGCGATAAAGACGGATATTTCTGGGTCATGGGCCGCGTGGATGATGTGGTCAACGTGGCGGGACATCGATTGGGCACCATGGAGGTGGAAAGTGCCATCGTTGCTCACCCGGCGGTGGCGGAGGCGGCAGTGGTGGATCGGCCCGATGAAATCAAGGGCCAGGCGTTGTGCGCTTTTGTAACGCTCAAAGAAGGTCACGCCCCCAGCGCCGAATTGAAAGACGCCCTGCGGGCCTGGGTGGTCAAGGAGATCGGTGCTATCGCCCGCCCCGATGATGTGCGGTTTACCGACGCCCTGCCCAAAACCCGGTCGGGCAAAATCATGCGGCGGCTGCTGCGCGATATTGCCGCGGGCAAAGTTTCGGCGGGCGACACGAGCACACTTGAAGACTTTTCCGTGCTGGCCAGGTTGCGCCAGGAAAGCGAATAACGCCACGGCACAAGTATGGAAAGCAGCATCTCCGCCGGGAAGTGAGAATCGGCGCAGAAAAAAAGGGCGACACCGCGTGCCGCCCCACAGGTTTTTTCAGCCGATCCCAGCCATCAGGCGTGGACGCCGAACTGGTAATCGGTTCGTTGATAGAACATCTCACCCGGTCTCAGCAACGTGGACGGGAATTGCGGTTCGTTAGGTGAATTCGGGTAATGCTGGGTTTCCAACGTAATGGCCCCATGGCGAGAGTACCGGCCGCCGATTCCTTTGATATCGCCGGTGAGGAAATTGGCGGTATAAACCTGAATGCCCGGCTGTGTGGTGCTGCATCGGATATACCGGCCGGTGGTCGGTTCGCTGAGCACGGCCGCGAGGGCGAGTTTGTTTTCGTCCTGATTGCGCAAGCACCAGTTGTAATCGTAGCCATAGGGTAAGAGGTCAAAGCAGGCCTTGGACCCCTTGGGGAAATGTTTGAGCCGGCTTCCGACCATCAGGGGCTTGCGGAAATCCAGAGCGGTTCCCGCCACGCGAGCCATGGCACCGGTGGGAATGAAATGATGATTGACGGGCGTGTAATAATCTGCATTGATCATCAACTCATGCCCCATTGCGTTGGTGCCGGGGCCGAGCAGATTAAAGTAAGCATGATTGCACATGTTGATGACGGTGCGCATGTTGGTAACTGCCCGGAAGTGTACTTTAACGGTGTTGTCATCGGTCAGGACGTAGGTGGCATTGACCTGCAGATCCCCCGGGAAGCCATTTTCACCGCTCGGGCTGAAAAGACTGAAACGGATGCCCGGCATACCGAGTTCCGTAACCGGTTCCGCATCCCATACCTGTTGATCAAAAGCGTGCGGCCCGCCGTTCATCGTGCACGACCCGTCATTGAGCGGCAGGTGATAGGTCCTGCCGTTCATGGTAAATCGGCCATGATTGATACGGTTGGCATACCGGCCGATGGTGGCACCAAAATAAGGATCCATGGCACGGGAACGGGCATAGTCCGCAAGATTGTCAAAGCCGAGGATCACATCCCCGAGATTTCCTTTTCGATCCGGCATGATGATCCGCTGGAAACGGGCGCCGTAAGTGATCATCTGCACCACCATGCCGTGCGAATTG
>JAJZNY010000233.1 GCA_021852245.1 Planctomycetota bacterium
GAAGCGCAATCGCTTCCCCCGGCGGAAACTTTCGGCAAAACTCCAAATTCTCCTCTGGCTGCTCCGCATCTATGTCGTGGTGATGCTGCTCATCGTGGCGCTGCAGATTTACCGCGCGATGAAATAACTCCGGCGCTCGTGCAAGACACAGTCTCATGCTGACGCATGGTGTCATTAGCTTTTTTCTCATACGTAGGGCGAAAGACACGAAGATTTCGTCACTGGGTCTGCCCGCTTCATCGTATCATCCTTGTGCGTCTTGCGGCCTTGGGCCGATATTATGTTTATCAGACAGGACGCCGTGGTACGCAGAGATTTTGACGCTGAATCGGTACACTCAATCGAACCACCCTATCTTGCAAATCGCGGTATCGAGCCCAGCGGAGTGTGGCACGGACATTCCCTGTCTGTGTTCCCTTCCATTGGCTTGGCACTTCCGGCCCCGCAGCCCCAGCACTGTAATTTCACCTGTTGCACCCGAAGCATTGGCTCCAACGCCGTCTGCCAACAGGCTTGCCGCTCCGGTAATGTCAACTTCTCGCCCGGGCTTTTTGGAAAGTAACCAGCCCGAGGATCAGCCCGGGCATGTTACTGACAGCGGGTGCCATGCGCAATGCGTCGATGCCTGCCGCCTTGCTGCAGCGGAAAGGATGGCCAAATGCCAAAGGCGTTTGACGGATCAAATAATATCGACGACAGGCGCGTCTGCGGTCGACCATGCTGGTTGTCCGGTTTGGCTTAACTGGCGGCTTTGATCGTCCCAATGGATGTGCGTGAAAGAACATTGGCCGTGCTCGTAGTCGTAGGTTTCGCCATCATCCCGATACAGAGTAAAAGTTGTATCTGCGCCGGAATAGACCCGGACCGTGGCTATCTTTTGCGTCTGCTGGGTATCCAAAATCGGTGTGCCCAGAGGTAAAATCGACCCGGCACGAACATACAGAGGAATGGTGTCGATAGGGGCTTTGGCTGTGATAATTTGCCCTCCGTGCAGCCGCTCATTCGTCCAGAAGTCATACCAGTCGGAGCCCAACGGTAGATACACTTGGCGTCTCGTGGCCCCCTGTTGCGTCACCGGCGCAACCAGAAATGCCGGCCCGAACATGTATTCATCAGAAATGTTGCTCACGTTCGGATCATCAGGAAAGTCCATCCATAAAGCTCGCATGTACGGGGCACCCGTTCGGTAAGTTTTGTAAGCGAGGGAATAGGTGTACGGCAGCAACTGGTAGCGAAGGCGAAGGTATTTTTCAAGGATAGGCGTCGCCTCTTTGCCGTAAGACCACACCTCGTTGTGATTTCGTTCACCGTGGGCCCTCATGACGGGCTGAAATGCGCCCCACTGAAACCACCGTACATAGAGTTCCGGATAGTCTGAATAGGCGCCTACTTCTTCTCTGTCCCCTTTGGGACTGATCAGTGGCTTGTGAGCGGGACGATAATAGGCATGAATCGGTGGTCGCATAAATCCACCGATATCGGTGCACCAATAGGGCATCCCGCTGGCCGTGAAGTTCAAACCAGCGGTAACAGATCGCCGCAGCATATCCCATGTGTCGAGAATATCACTGGACCAGAACAAGGTTCCATGCCTTTGTGCCCCAAGGTAAGCGGCGCGAGCCAAAATCAAAACCCGGCGACTCGCCCCAAAATCGCGCCGAAAGCCATCATAAACCGCCCCTGTCTCAAATAATGGATATACATTAAAGTACCGGTTGCCGGCACCCACATATAAAAATTGGTGCTCGGGGTTGGTGTCCGGCTCGGTTTCATCCAGCCAGATATAACTGAAACCGTCTTTCTTGACATAATGATTGCGAATGGTGTCCCAGAACCATCTGCCCGCTTCTGGATTGGTTGCGTCCAGATTCGGGCCCATGCCGGGTCCGGCCCACGCAAAATAGGGGGAGCCGTCAGCTTTTTGGATAAACCAGCCCCTGGCTTTGAGCATTTTGTAATATTTTGAAAACGTCGCAAAATGCGGCCAGACACTGATCATCGTCTTGATACCCATGCGCTCGAGCTCACGATTCATCTTGGCCGGATGAGGCCATCGCGTCGGGTTGAGATCGATATTTCCCATGACGGTAAAATTCATAAAGTCCACCACCAGCACGTCAAGGGGCAGATTTCTTTCGCGGTATCCCTTCGCCACGTCCATCAATTGCTTCTGGGTCGCGTATATGCACTTACTTTGTATGTAGCCGTATGCGCCTTTTGGCAGCAGATGGGTAACACCCGTCAGGTGTCGATATCCCTTAAAAATATCATCGGCACTCTCTCCGCCAATGACAAAAAATGACAGGCTGTCTCCCACCTCCGAATTCCATATATTATTCCCGTTTGTCCCCAGTTCAATGGTTGTGCGGGATGCGTTATCCCAAATCAATCCATAGCCCCGGCTGGAGAGCATAAACGGTACTCCGACATGCTCCCCGCCCTTCGCATCGTGGTTGTGCCAGCATTCGATAGTCTGATCCCGCAGGTCCAGATTGCCCATCTGGTGTTCCCCCAGACCGTAGTAATGTTCATCCGATGGCGAGTCAAACGTGGCGGAAATCCAATAGCCCGGATCGAGATCTTTGTGTGCTTGCGTGATGTTATGGCCTCTATAGGGGGGATTTTTGTACATGGACCATTTCCAGAGTGTCAGAAGCGTCTTTCCCAGCGGCGTCTCTACGGTGACGACATCGAAGCGAAGATCGGGATTTTTCGGTGGCGTTCGTCGTTGCCCGGACGGGTCCAGTATTGCTTGCCACTCGGCATTGAGCGGCATGTAAGTCGGTGGCGGCGGAGATCCGGGGGAGACCTTCACCACAAGGCCGGCCGCACTGCACAAATCAAACCCAGCAGAATCCCTCTTGTGGCTCCAGCCTGTGCGGGATGGTTGAGCAATGAACCCATACCCCGGCTTGGCCAGCGCACCAGCTTTGCTCAGGCTCAGGGTGATACGCACGATGTTGGGCGCATAGGGTTCCACCATGATGGTCGCGTTGCCACGTGTCAGTACAAACCGATCATTGTCTTGCGTCGTAACGGGATCGACTTGTCCATCCGCAGCCTTGGTACTGGCCAAAGCATGTGGTGCAGCAACCGCACCAACGGATGCAACTGCCATCGCCAGAAGCGCCTCGCGGCGACTAACTAAATCCTGTGGTACGGTCATGGATGTTTTCGATGGAATCAATTTCATTACTGCTTTACCTCAAAAAGGGCAAAAGTGGTTCGACAATCTACCATGTACTTCACACGCACTTCTAACGATCTGAACCAGGCCATCGGGCGCGGTGCGCGGTATCACGACATAATCCAGAAAAGAAAGTCTATCATGGCCTTTACGGAAAAGAAAAAGTGGATTGCAATTAAAAAGAACAATGATGGTGGCTCCCAGACACATGTCATGTTGACGGCAAGGTTCCCCTTGCAGGAAGCCCTTCGGTCAACTGCCGCAACTGGCCGCCCAATCTCAAATTGTTATGTATTCGCTTCGTTGATGTATCGGACCGGGGCCTGCTCCACCCATCGGCCGAGGCTGGGCGAATAATCGCGTGCACGGTCGTCGTACGGCCCAGTCACTGCATCCAGCGTCATCCCCTGATACAGATTATCCACCCGCGGATAAATCCACCGGCTCGCATTTGCGTCACATCCGGTGGTTGTTCGCCGTTCGGACCAGCGCCGGGTGGTTGCATATAGGCGATGCATACAACAGAATGCCACTTTTGCCGGGAGTCGATGCGGGTGAAGCGTATCTGGTGGAAATTGGTGGCGGGGTGGGGACTCTTATTGGGCCTGCTGGTCGCACTGATTCTGACTGGCATGGGCCGCGAGCCGCGCGCGCCCCGTCGCAAACTCCCCCCGCCGCCGCCGCTGAAATTCCCCCTCCCACATTTGCCGACCATCCGCGGTTTCTGCATGCAGCTTGATCAGCCCAAGGGATATGAAACCTATCGGCGATCGATTCTGAAGTTGCGGCAGATGGGATGCCAATGGATTAATTTTGTCATCAATGCGCGCCAGAAGGATATTAAATCCGAGAAGATCGCATTTAATCCGACCGCCACGCTCCCCCCGCCACAGATTCGTAAGATATTGCTTCAGGCCCATCAACTCGGCATCCACACCATGCTCATGCCGATTGTGCTGCTGGATCACGCCACCGGTGATCAGTGGAGGGGCGGAATCAAGCCGCGAAATTGGTCGGCCTGGTTTACCTCCTATCGTCGCTATATTGTCACGGTCGCGGGGTGGGCACAGCGGTGCCACGTGGCAATTTTTTCCGTCGGTAGCGAATTGATCTCGGCCGAGCCGCATACCGCGCAGTGGGATCGGCTCATTGCCGCCGTTCGGCGGGTGTATCGCGGTAAACTCACCTACAGCGCAAATTGGGATCATTACACCAGTGTGCGATTCTGGAATCAGCTCGATTATATCGGCATGAATTCATATTACGATCTGGCCCGGCACAACAGCCCTCAGGTGCAGAACATCATCGCCCGATGGAAGCCGATCGCCAATCGGATTCTTCGTTTTTCTGACGCTCTCGGCAAGCCCGTTCTCATCACGGAAGTCGGCTGGGATAATCTGCAAAATACCCTTCGTAAGCCGTGGGATTACGTGGGTGCAGGCCGAATCGATCCACAGGTGCAATTAAAGGCGTATCAGGCATTTGTGCGGATATGGAAATTTATGCCCGGCGGCCATTTTGCCGGGGCGTTTATCTGGGAATGGTATCCGGGGTCCAAGCCGACCGATTACGGCACCTACTCGCTTCAAGGCGAACCCGCCCTAAATCTGGTAGAACATTGGATCAGCGGTCGGTAACCCCCGGCCTCTCGGAGGCCACATGTGTATGGCGGTACGAACCAACCGGGGGCGGCACGGCGGCATGATGACGAAGGGTTGATGTTGAAGGTGAATATGAAGCGCGACGTTTATTGCGGCCAAGTAACCAAGGAACAGGTCGGCAGGCAGATCACGCTGTGTGGATGGGTGGCCTCCTGGCGGGATCACGGCGGCGTGGTGTTTGTCGATCTGCGGGATCGCACGGGCATCTGTCAGATTGTTTTCAAGCCGGAAACGGGCAAAGTTTACGAACTGGGCCGCAGCCTGCGTAATGAAGATGTGGTGGTGGTGACCGGCGAACTAATTCTGCGGCAGCCTGGAGCGACGAACCCGCGCATCAGCACCGGGGAGGTGGAACTGATCGCCGCTGAGGCGACGCTTTGTAATAAGGCCGATCCGGCACCATTCCTCCCCTCCAGCCACGAGCCGGTGAGCGAGGATGTCCGGCTGAAATACCGGTATGTCGATCTGCGGCGGAGGCCGATGACGGAGGCACTCATATTTCGGCACCGGGTAACCAAACTGATGCGGGATTATTGCGATGAGCACGGCTTTTTGGAAATTGAAACGCCGATTCTCTATAAGAGCACACCGGAGGGGGCGAGAGAATTTTTAGTCCCATCGCGTCTGAGCCCGGGCGATTTTTATGCCCTGCCACAGAGTCCGCAGTTGTTCAAGCAGGTGCTCATGGTGGCGGGGATGGATCGGTATATGCAGATTGCCCGATGCTTCCGTGATGAAGCCCTTCGATCCGACCGTCAGCCGGAATTCACCCAGTTGGACCTGGAGATGAGCTTTGTGGATCGCGAGGATGTCATCGCACTGGTGACGGGGCTGATCCGGCGCTTGTGGAGTGAATTGCTGCAGGTGCAACTGCCCGAGAGATTTCCTCACATGTCGTGGCAGGAGGCGATGGATCGATTCGGAGTTGATAAGCCGGATACGCGATTCGGGATGGAACTCAAGGATGTAAGTGAAACAGCGGCGCAGACGGATTTTGCCGTGTTCAAAGATGCGATCGCCTCCGGCGGATGCGTGAAAATGATCGCTGTTCCGGGCGGCGGGACTCTGAGCCGCAAACAGCTCGATGAGTTGACCGCCGAGGCGAAGCAGTTTGGAGCCCGAGGGCTGGCATGGATAAAACTCGGCGGCGATGCTGGCGCCGGTAATATGGGCGGGCCAATTGCAAAATTCATTTCGCCGGCGCTCCAGCAGGCGCTGCGTGCCGCCACGGGTGCTGCGGATGGTGATTTGCTGCTGGCGGTCGCGGACAAGCGGGAAATCGCCTGGCGTGTTCTGGGTGAGCTACGCCTGAAATTGGGGCGCACACTGGGCCAGATGAATGAATCTTCATGGAATTTCCTCTGGGTGATTGATTTTCCGGGCTTTGAACGGGACGAGGCGACCGGCAAGATCATCGCCCGGCATCATCCGTTCACCTCGCCGCTGGATGAAGACCTGCCCCAACTTGAGAGCGATCCGCTCTCGGTAAGAGCCAAGGCGTACGATTTGGTGCTCAACGGCGTGGAGATCGGGGGTGGGTCGATCCGTATTCACCGGCGTGAGATTCAGTCGCGGATATTTTCGCTGCTGGGCATCTCACCCGAAGAGGCGGAGAAGAAATTTGCGTTTCTCCTCGATGCGCTTCGATTTGGTGCCCCGCCGCACGGAGGCATTGCGTTGGGAATGGATCGGCTCATCATGCTGATGCTCGGGCGGCAGAGCATTCGCGAGGTAATTGCGTTCCCCAAGACACAGAGCGGCGCCGATCTGATGACCCAGGCACCATCCCCCGTCGAGCCTGCGCAATTGGCCGATCTGCACTTGGCGGTGGTGGGTTTGCCCCCGCGCGGCCATGCAGGTTCGAAACATCCTGCGGCCGAAAAACAGCCGTAAATGCGGTACACTGAGCGAAGTGCGCGAGAAAAACGCGCTTGCCGCCATGATCAATACGGACTGCGGCCGCGCGACCCAAAAAGTCGCGTTTGATTTTGAAAGTTGAGCATAGCGATTATGAGTTTAAATTTATCCCGGACAAAAATTGTTATTACGCTTGGCCCCGCCAGCGCCAAACCGGATGTCTTCGCGGAACTGGTTAAAACGGGCGTGTCGGTCATACGACTTAATTTTTCGCACGGATCGCTGGAGCAGCGGAAGCATTTTCTGGATACCGCCAGAAGCATCACCGATTCACCGCTGGCGATCATGGGCGACCTTTGCGGTCCGAAAATACGCTTGGGCCCGATTCGGGACGGTGGCATGGATATGCCGGAAAACAGTATTCTCACGATCATCCGCGATCCGCAGACGGGAGGTGACGGTGTCGTTTCCAGCAATTACGCCGCGCTGGTGGACGATGTGGATGTTGGCCAGCGAATTCTCATTGATGACGGACTTATCCGGGCGGAGGTGGTGGAAAAATTGCGTGACGCCGTTAAATGCCGCATAACCACCGGCGGCCGGATCGGATCCAACAAAGGGCTCAATCTTCCCCATACCCGGCTCTCAATACCGAGTGTCACGGAAAAAGATTGGCAGGATATTGACTGGGCGATTGAGCACAACTTGGATTATCTGGCACTGTCCTTTGTGCGCAGCAGCGAAGATGTGCTCAATGTCCGGCGGTATCTGGATAAGAAGCGAT
>JAJZNY010000310.1 GCA_021852245.1 Planctomycetota bacterium
CTCTGACGACGCCGCCACGGATCCGCCGCCGGCACGGTCCGGTCCACAACCTCATCATCAACCCAGAATCGCAGCCAAAACCATGCGATCTGAAAACGCCTGCGCCAAAAAGAGAGAAAAAACGCACCTCAGGCCCCGGCGACCGTCGAACCTCGGCAAAAACCGACCCAGCACGCTCGAAGGCATCGACATGCGTCAATATCATGCCGCCACAAAACTTTACATCGCAACCGGCTCGAAGATAAATCAGTAAGAGAGGTGCTTGTTTGCTTTAACTGTGCGCAAAATCGATGCGTGCACCGATCTCTTGATCAGCAGTCCGCGCTGCGAAATGATTCTCTGCCACCATCCTTAAGTCTGCCGCTACAATACCTCCGGGATGAAAAATGGAAAGGCCCTGAATGTTTGAACTGCCCCTCATCAATCTGTCGCAACCCGCTGCTGCCGAGGAACTCGCACGACTCAATCGCAGGCTCTCCCTTGATGATGTATTGCTCGGCGGGAATCAGGAAAATATTCACCGGCGTGACGCGGTGCGGGAGATTATTTCCGCCGTCAGGCATGGCGGCGATCAGGCCGTGGCAGAATTGGCGGCAAAATATGATGATTCAACCCTGACCATCGACACAATGCGCGTCAGGCAATCCGCCATCGATGACGCGGTTCGCAATGCCGATTCAAAATTACTTGCCGCGTTGGATACCGCCATCCACAACGTGCGGCGTTTTCAGACGGCGATGCTGCCCCCGGACGCACCGGCCATTGAACCGGTCGGCGCCACACCCGGTGGGGGGGCACAATTACGAATTCAAAGCGTGCCGCTCAAAAGAGTGGGAATTTACGTTCCCGGTGGAGCCGGCGCCTACCCTTCAACGCTCATCATGACGGCGGTACCGGCGCTGGTGGCGGGCGTAAAGAGTCTCTGCATCTGCTCACCGGCTCGAGGCGGGCAAGTTGCGCCGGTGGTGCTGGCGGCTGCCGGCCGGCTCGGACTGACGGAAATTTATGGAATCGGTGGGGCGCATGCGATTGCGGCGATGGCGCTCGGAACCGAACGGATTCCCCGCGTGGATAAAATCGTCGGGCCCGGAAACTGGTACGTGCAACTGGCCAAGCGTGAGCTTTTCGGTATTGTCGATATTGACAGCTTCGCCGGGCCCAGCGAGGTGGTTGTTCTTGCGGATTCCTCCGCCGATCCGCAGGTGACGGCATCTGAACTGCTGGCGCAGGCTGAACACGCCCCCGGCAGTTGCATTCTGATTACCGCTGACGCGGATTTTGCCCGGCGTGTGCAGGCCGATCTCAGTCGCCTGCTTGCTGAGTTGCCGCGCCGCACACAGACCGAAAAAGCCCTTGCCTTCGCGAGCGCCATCGTGGTAACGACCGATCATGCAGCGGCGGTTGATCTGGCCAACGACTTGGCGCCCGAGCACCTGCAAATTACCACACGCACGGCTCGTCGCGATGCCGCCGCCATCACCAACGCCGGGGCGATATTCATCGGCCCATGGTCGCCGGTGGCGGCCGGTGATTACCTCGCCGGGCCTTCCCACGTACTACCGACATCCGGCACCGGGCGTTTTTTCAGTGGGCTTTCGGCCGAGAGTTTTCGCCGACGGATGTCGGTGGTGGAACTGGACGCGTCCGCTCTGGCGGCGGCGATGAATCCGCTCTGCGCCCTGGCGCGCGCGGAAGGATTTGAAGGCCACGCACGCTCGGCAGAGGTTCGTATCGGTGAGGTGAGATCACATTAGTATGGCGATAGAATCGGAAACAGCGGCGGCAATGCTGATCCCAGAACCCGGCGAGCCGATTGGCCTTATCGCCGGGCAGGGAATGCTGCCGGTCTCGGTCGCCGACGGCTTGAAATCCCAAGGGCATCCCGTGATTTGTGCCGCCCTCTGGGGCCAGAGCGAAGAGGCGTTGCTCCAGCCCCGATGCGAGCGTTTCAAGCGCGTCGGTCTGTTACGCATCAATCAATGGATTCGCTGGTTCCGAAGCTGCTCCGTCAATAAGGCGGTTATGGTCGGCCGCGTGGCCAAGGCTGGTATGTACGAAAAATATCGCATGTTGCGATATATTCCCGACTGGCGGACGGCTCGTATCTGGTTCTGGCGGATTCGGCACGACAAACGCAGCGCCCGCCTGCTTTCGGCTCTCGCCGACGAATTGGCTTCAGGAGGTATCACCCTTTTGGACGCACGCCCCTACATTCCGGAGGAATTGGCCGTGGAAGGCCTGATGACGCGGACTCGGCCCGGTGCCGATATTCTGGCCGATGTCGATTTCGGCTGGCCGCTCCTTCGCGATGTCAATCGGCTGCTGATTGGCCAGAGCCTTGCGGTCAAAGATCGCGAGGTGATTGCCGTTGAGGCGATGGAGGGAACCGACGCCCTGATTCAGCGTGCCGGAGGCCTGTGCAAACGCGGAGGATGGGTGTTGCTTAAGGCCAGCAATCCCAACCAGGACATCCGCTTTGATGTCCCCACCGTGGGGCCCCAGACCATGCAAAACCTGATTCAAGCGCGGGCCGCGGCACTGGTGCTCGAATCGGGACGCACCATCATGCTTGAAAAACAACGTGTCCTGCAGATGGCCGATGACGCCGGTATTGCGGTGCTGGGGCGGCCATAATTTCATCCAAATGGGTGCTTTACGCCCAAATCCGCTCCGCCCGGTCGGTATCCAGCCCAAAATCTCCTCACCCCCATGGCGACTGCTCATTTCTCCTTTTTCAGCCGCCCGGAATATCGCCACGAAATCTCGGGACGCCTTGGTTCTGGTGTTACGGCTCGATTTTTGCACATCGGTTTCCTTGACGCATAATCACGGCCGCCACATAATGCCGCGCTGTGGTTACAGTTTGAATTCACCGGCGCTGGGAGCCGATGCCAACGATTTCCAGGTCAGAAAAAAAGGTGAAGCATGGCGACCGTAACAAAAAAAGAACTGGTGGACCGTATTGCTGGCAAGCACAAGATCAGCCGGCAGGTCGCGCGGCGAACAGTCCAGGCGTTTCTGGATGAAATCATCCGCGAATTAGAGGACGGCAACCGCCTTGAATTCCGCGACTTCGGCGTATTTGAAGCCCATTACCGGGCGTCGCGGGTTGGTCAGAATCCAGCCACGCTCGAGCGCGTCAAGGTGCCGGCCCGCCTCCGTGTGCGATTTAAGCCCGGCCGAATGCTCAAGCAGAAGCTCGCAGCCGCCGCCGACCGGTACGCAGCAAATTCGGAGCGTGAGGGCGTTTCGCCCGTCACAGATTCTCTCAATTCCTCGTCGCCTGCGCCCCCATCTGCCAACTCGGGACCTGCGTCAAACAATATTTCCTGATTTATGAGCGATGATTCCTCCCCCTCTGCGATACGCCGCTGGCTGGACGATTTAGACGCCGACCTTCAGGCTCGCAAACGCGACCATAACTGGCGCCAGATGCCGAGCGTGCAGTCTCGCTGTGAGCCGGAGGTGCGCATCAATTCGTCGCAATATCTGCAGTTCTGCAGCAACAACTATCTGGGGCTTGCCGCCGACCCGCGCGTTGTCGATGTCGCCCGCAGTGCTCTGGATCGCTGGGGTTTTGGCGCCGGGGCATCTCGCCTGGTCTCCGGCAACACCGAACTTCATCAAAAAACTGGAAGCCGATCTGGCCCGGTTAAAAAAACAACCTGCGGCTGTGATTCTCCCATCAGGCTTTGCGGCCAATCTGGCGGCAATCAAAACATTTTCAGCACCCGGAGACCTGATTTTCTCCGACAAGCTCAATCACGCCAGCCTGCTCGACGCCGCTGCCGCCTCCGGTGCTGATCATCACACCTATCCGCATCTGGACTACAACCGATTGGAGGCCCGGCTTCGGCGATTCGCCAATCGGCGTGCCGGGGGCGGCTCAACGCCCCGCGGACGGTGCTGGCTGGTAACCGATACTGTATTTTCAATGGATGGGGATGTCGGCAGTCCGGCCCGGCTCGCTCAGCTCGCCGACCGCTATGACGCCCTGCTGATGATTGACGAAGCCCACGCCACAGGCGTACTGGGAGCTGATGGCGGGGGCGTCGCCGCGATGGAAAATGTTACGGACCGTGTCGCCCTGTCCGTCGGCACGCTTTCCAAAGCCTTCGGCTCGGTTGGCGGCTTTATCGCCGGCCCCGACGCCGCCATCGATTCCCTCATCAACAGGGGCCGAAATCTCATCTACACCACCGCTTTGCCGGCGGCGTGCATTGCAGCGGCTCAGGCGGCGCTCGACATCAGCCTCGCCGAGCCCTGGCGGCGGGAGCGTGTGTGCCTGCTCGCCCGCCAACTTCGCACTCAGTTGCAGCAGATGGGCTTTGACTGCGGCCAATCCTCCACGCCCATCATTCCCATCATTCTTGGCTCATCGCAGAGCGCACTGGATGCCTCAAGAGCATTGGCGAAACGGGGAATCTGGGTCTCCGCCATCCGTCCGCCAACCGTAAAACCGAATTCCGCCCGACTCCGCATCAGCCTCATGGCAACGCATACCGATGAACACATCGCCCGTTTGGTGGAAGCGATGAAAGACATTATTTCATGAGCCGCCAAAAACTCGGGCGCCGACGGCTCATCGCCCCACGAGCTTCTGCAGTTCCTCTGGATACCTGGCACCGTGGACCTCGACCCCCGACACCGCACGTTCAAGCGACTGTATCTCCGTGGGCGAGAGGCGTAGCTCTGCAGCGCCGATATTTTCTTCCATGCGGCTGAGCTTCGTGGTGCCCGGAATGGGCACTATCCAGGGTTTTTTAGCCAAGAGCCATCCCAACGCGATCTGGGCTGGCGTGGCTTGGTGCTTTCGGGCGAATTCCTTTAGCAGATCGACCAGCACTGAATTCGCCGCGCGATTCTCGGGGCGTAACCGTGGAACCCTGTTCCGGAAGTCGTCGCGGCTGAATTGGGTAGCCGCATCGATTGTTCCGGTGAGAAAACCCTTGCCGAGGGGGCTGTACGGGACCAGCCCGATTCCCAGTCTTTCCAACAGGGGCAATATCTCGGCCTCCAGCTCGCGCCACCACAGCGAGTACTCACTCTGAAGCGCCGCAACGGGCAGTACCGCGTGCGCCCGACGGATCGACTCGGGCCCGGCCTCGGAGAGCCCGAAATAGCGTACCTTCCCCTGTCCGATGAGTTCTTTCACCGCCCCGGCAACATCCTCCATGGGCACTGCGGGATCAACTCGGTGCTGGTAAAGTAGGTCAATGACGCTTGTTTGAAGCCGCCTTAGCGACCCGTCGACCGCACGCCGAATCCGGGCCGGATCGCTGCTGACTGGGCCCATTCGGCCGGAGTCGCAGTCGAAGCCAAATTTTGTCGCAATCACCACCTGGCTACGAACCGGACGAAGCGCCTCACCCACGAGCTCCTCATTGGTAAAGGGGCCGTAGACTTCGGCGGTATCAAAGAACGTGACGCCCTTGTCGACCGCCGACCGAATCAGCTCGATCATCTGATTTTTGTCGGAAGGCGGCCCGTAACCGAAGCTCATCCCCATGCAGCCGAGCCCTACCGCCGATACCTCAAGGCCGCCACCCAATTTACGAATTTCCATAAACGCTCCTTTCAAAAAAATGCTCAACCCGCCGTGAGACCGCCACGTGGACGGTTACATGCTACCGACTTCGTCAAACAGGGCCGCCGGAGGAACCACTTCGCCCGCCCGCTGCAGGCCGGTGGCTACCGTGGACGGCTCCGGGAAAACGAGGCGTCAGCCCGGTCCTCCAGCAGCCGGTGGACGCCCAATTCCCTCGTATTGTTGGTCCGAAACGTGCTCCAGCCAATCAACCGGGCTACCATTTAATTTTTCTTGGATGGCAATATGGGTCACCGCCGTTGTTGCCGTCGCTCCGTGCCAATGCTTTTCACCCGGTGCGAACCAGACCACATCTCCGGGCCGAATTTCTTGCCGCTCACCTCCCCATCGCTGCACCCATCCGCATCCGGCCGTGACAATCAGCGTCTGGCCCAGCGGATGGGTATGCCACGCCGTGCGTGCACCCGGTTCAAATGTCACGCACGCCATCGCCACGCGCGCCGGCTCCGGTGGTGAAAATAGCGGGTCAATCCGAACCTGCCCGGTAAACCATTGTGCGGGCCCCCGTGCGGCAGGCTCAGAACCCGGATGCTTAATTTCCATACGTTACTCCTCGAAGGCAAAACTCGAACCATGCCCTGCAGGCATGAACTCTCATTTACTGCAGTTGATTCATTCTATTGCCCGAAACCGTTCTCGCTGCGCTGTTTTTCCGAATTTATTGTATAATTCTCCAAATGCGTGTCCGACTGGCGGGGTACCGTGAATGGGCGAGGCGATATCCACTGCGACTTTTGGAACTGAAAACATCCCGGGCGGGTATCCTCCAGGGCCCAGCGGTGTGCAGCGCATGGTCGTTGCGAGGCGCGAGCTGGCATCTCTCATCGGCCGCGCACTCCCGGCGGATGGATCGCGCCAATTACAGCCGGGACTCTTCATCCATCGCCGGAGCCGCGCCGGTGGCCCGGTGCATTCCTTCGCCGACCCGGCCCTATGCGTGATCGTCCAGGGCAGCAAGTTAGTCCTCGTCGGTGATCGGCGCCTGCAATACGACGACGAACATTATCTCATCACTACGGCAAACTTGCCCTTGACCGGGCAGATACTTGACGCGTCCGAGGCCAAGCCTTACCTCGCATTGCGCCTCCTGCTGACCCCGGCAATGGTGACGTCCGTCGTGCTTGATACCGGCCTTCGACTGGCGACCGTTCCGACAACCTCCCGAATCGCCTCGGCCGCCGACACCAGCAGGCTTGACGCCGACCTTATCGATGCGTTGCTTCGGCTGGTGCGGCTTGCGGGCGAGCCGAGCCGGTACCCTGCGTTAGCGCCCCTGGTCGTGCGAGAAATTGTTTACCGCTTGCTCACCGGCCGTGAAAGTGTCCGAATGCTGCACCTCGCCCGAGTGGGTGGCCGCGCCAGCCAGATCGACCGCGCAATCCAGTTCATCCGCCGTAACTATGCGCGCCGCTTTACGGTCACGGAGTTGGCGGGGGAAGTGCACATGGGTAACTCGAGCTTTTACGCCCATTTCAGGGCCGTCACTGGGCTGAGCCCCTTGCAGTTCCAAAAGCAACTCCGCCTCCAAGCGGCGCGCCAACTGCTGATTGATGGAACCTGCGATGCCACCACCGCTGCCTATCGCGTGGGGTATCAGGACGCCTCACAATTTAACCGGGAATACAAACGTCGGTTCGGCCGCCCACCGATCCGCGACGTCAGCTACGCACGCGAAATGACGCAGGAACTCCGTCAGATTGACTGGTAGCATTGGACCTGACGCTGTATTAATATTTCCGGTCCAGCAGCCGATAGCCGATAGCCTCGCTGAGATGCACTGCCGAGATATTCTCCGCTCCGGCCAAATCCGCAATAGTTCGCGAAAGCCGCCGAACCTTATCAAACGCCCGGGCGCTTAATCCAAGCT
>JAJZNY010000058.1 GCA_021852245.1 Planctomycetota bacterium
ACCACGAGCAGTTCGATCAGGGTAAAACCGCGGCGAAGTCGGAAAAACAGCTTGGACGCTTTGCCGTGCATCATTGCCCCCCCGCCACCACAATGTCATCCGACTGCGTGATGGTGCTGTTGGCGATATTGGTGCCGTAGAGGCGATCGGGCCCGGCACTGATGAGGACAAAATTTCCCTGCACCGGGTTGCCGGTGTAGTTGAAATAGGATATCCCCCCGCTGCCGTTGGATGCTGTGGAAGGCATCAGCGAGCTGTTGACCACATCGGCCGCCATGGCCCAATAGGCCCCGCTTGTTGCGGTGGGGCCGAGGTTGGTTGCATTCCACGCCGCGCCGCCGGGGGCAGGAGCGGCTTTGGGGTTAAAGGACGCATACTGCTGCGAGGCGCTGGTCAGATTGCTGCATTCGATGTTGTACTGGTTGTTGGTCCCCGCAGGAGGCTGGATATATGGCAGATTCGAGTTCAGATAATATGCGCAGCCGCCGTTTGGAGCCAGAATAGGGCTCCCGCCCACCGGCTGGCCATCAGCCCCCGGCATGCCGGGATTGCGGCGATAATACAAGATCGGCAGGCCATCGGAAAATTTGTCAAACAGCGTCGGCAGGGCCTTGGCCGTCTGCCCCGCAGGCGTTACCGGCTCGGTCAGCAGCGTTCCGTTCGGCGGCGAGAAGAAGGATGCTTTTTGCGCCCTGCCATTGGCATAATCGATGGGGCCGGAACCGAGCGTGAGGGTGACGTAGGACGTGGTGTCGGTAACGGAGTCGGCGATCGTGTCCGTCGGCGTGTAGGTGGTGTTAGTCGGCTGAGTCGTATATAGGGTCCCCATCAGGCCGATGAGCATATTCTGCGTGCCGGTGATGGGCAGGCCGCTCCCTTCATCGATTACCTTCTGCTCGGAGATATCCGCTTCGGAAAACGGCCCGGGATATCCATTGAAGGTTTCATAATAACTGTCGATGGCGGCAGAAAGGGCGGTCATCTCCTCGCGGGTGGCGGTGGCATACCCCTGGGCCTCAATCGCTGAAAGGGCGGGGAGCAGAATCGCAATCAGGATGGCGATAATGGAAATCACCACCAGCAGTTCAATCAGGGTAAACCCACCGCGACGGATACCCCGCCGAATCGGCTCTCTTATGCGAATCAAGTTGTGATCTTTCGTCGCCATAAAATATCCTCAATTCCGGGCCCACATTGCCGGGCGACATTCGCCCGCCGCCTCAACCGCCGCCGCTCATCGTCGAAAGCAGCTTGATGTACGGGTAGAAGACTGCGATGACGATAAAGCCGACGATGGTGCCGAGCACGACAATCATGATCGGCTCGAGGATGCTGACCATCGACGCGACCATGACATCCACTTCCTCATCATAATTGTCGGCGATCTTCATGAGCATTTTGTCCATGTCGCCGGTCTCTTCACCCACATCGATCATGTTGACCACGATGGAATCGCAGACACGGGCGTTACGCAGGGGGTTGGCAAAGCCTTCACCCTCGCGGATGGCGTCGTGAACCTTTTGCAGGGCTTTTTCATACACCATGTTGCCGCAGGTATCGCGGGTGATGTTGATCGCCTCCAAAATCGGCACACCGGCGGAAAGGAGGGTGCCGAGGGTTCGGGTAAAGCGGGCGATGGTGCTTTTCTTGATGATTTGGCCCATGACGGGGATTTTGAGTTTGACCACATCGAGCACATAACGGCCGGGCTTGGTTTTGCCGACAAGCTTGATGAAGAAATAAACACCGAAGGGGGTGCCGAGCACCCACGCCCAGCCATATTCGTGGGCCATCCAGTAGGACACATTGATGAGGATCTGGGTAATTTCCGGCAGGCCGGTTTTGAACTGGGCGAAGAGTTTTTTGAATTTTGGAATCACGATGATCATGATGCCCGTGACCATCAAGCAGGCGAAGCTGATGACCACGGCGGGATAGATCATGGCCCCCTTGAGGCGGCGTTTGAGCTTTTGCGATTTTTCCATGAATTCAGCAAGGCGCTGCAGGATCACATCGAGCACGCCGCCGGTTTCGCCTGCCTGCACCATGTTGACATAAAGCTTATCAAACACCCGGGGATGGCGGGAAAACGATTCTGAAAGCGTGGTCCCCCCTTCCACATCTGCCGCCACATCATCCAGTGCGTCGCGCATCAGGCCGGGCTTTTGCTGCTGATGAAGAATTTTGACGGACCGGAGGATGGGGAGGCCGGCATCCTGCAGGGTGGAAAGCTGGCGTGTGAACTGCACGAGAATCTTCTGCGAAACCTTGCCGACACTGAAGGAGAGGTCATTAAGCCCCTTCTTTTTCTTTTTCCTGCGAGCCGCTGCGGGGGCGGCGGGGGCGGCGGGGGCGGCAGTGGCGGTCGGATCACCGGGAGAGCTTTTGGCGGCTTTCTTAGCGGCCTTTTCACGTATTTTGGTAACGAAATACCCTTGGGAGCGGACTTTGCTGATCGCCTCATCGGATGTACCGGCGTCGATTTCCGCCTTGACCTGCTGACCTGAACCATTGAGCGCTTCATACTGAAACGTGGGCATAATGTATTTCTCCGCCGCTGCGATTGCAGACTGCCCGCCGGCCCAACCGGCACATGGGCGATTGCTGCAACGATCCGTCATTAGATACGGGTGGACATGCGAAAAGTGAAAAAGTGGAGGGCTGGCACACGGACGCGCGAAGCCCGATAACACCGGCGGGCGGTGCACGCAGGGCCGCCAGAAAGGTGAGAGTCGAACATGAGAAAGTAGAGCAGGCAGGCTTCACGCGGGCGCGTGATGTAAGTAACTTTTTCTACCGCAGAGGACGCTGGGGTTGGGCCGGCGAGCCGGCCAGAACAGGTGAGAGTCGAGCATGAGAAAGTAGAGCAGGCAGGCTTCACGCGGGCGCGTGATGTAACTAACTTTTTTTAACCGCAGAGGCAACGAAGGTACGCAGAGGCTTCGGCAGTGAATCCGTTCGCTTCATTAAATCCTCTTAATGTTCTTCGCGGCTCCGCGTGAAATATTGAATCACGCTGACGCGTGATGTCATCCGCTTTTTTAATCACGCTAAGAAAGAAAGGCGCTAAGATTCCGTCAGTCAGTCTGCTCGCTTCATCGCACCGCCGTGGCGTTCTTTGCGCCTTCCTTTGAAGCGCGGCCTTGAACTCTATTCGTCAAATGCTCCACCCTCACCCGTTCTGGCGGCGCAGCCGCCCCTCCTCAGCGATCCTCTGCGTCCCCTGCGGTCAATAGTTTTTTTACCGCAGAGGCAACGAAGGTGCGCAGAGGTGTTGGCAGTGAATCCGTTCGCCTCGTCCTTCCCTCTCCGCGAACTCCGCGCCTCCGCGTGAAATATCGAATCACGCTGACGCGTGATGTGATCCGCTTTTTCGTCACGCTAAGAAAGAAAAGCGCTAAGATTCCGTCAGCGAACTCATTCACTTCATCGTATCGTCTTCGTGTTCTTTGTGGCTTCGTGTGAGACCCGTTCTCGCGGCGCAGCCGCTCGTCCTCAGCGATCCTCTGCGTCCCCTGCGGTTAATAACGTTTTTAACTCAGCGGTAACGAAGGTACGCATAGGTTTCGGCAGTGAATCCGTTCGCTTCGTCGTATCGTCTCCGCGCGAGCGCGAATTGCTCGTAACATCAGGTAAGATATGCCCTGAAATAAATCTCGAAAATTATTCCGGATTTTATTTGCATCTTCACCCCGCTGGTACTATACTCATTTCGCCCCCTACTGAGCGGGTCGCTTGGTTAGCCAAGCAGTGTTTGTAGAGAGCAAGTCAAAGACGTCACCGTATTTACGCCATTTGGCGAAAAGCGGCGATGGATTGAATTAAAATTTTACGGCGATACGAAAAATAGGTATCGATCACCATAGAGTTTTTTAGGTCGACGGGAGTTTTTCCGTAATAGTTTGATTTGGAATGTTCCAAATCTGCGGACAGCGAGAGCAAGCGGTATATGAGGAGACATGATTATGTCAATCCAATCAACGGGCCTGCAGACCGCAGGCAAAACCAAATTGCTTCTGGCAGCCGTCGTGGCCGCTGGGGCGGCACTGGCTTTGAGCAGCACCTCTGCCAAGGCTGATACCATCATTTATCAGGACACCTTTCCGGGAAGCTCGACGGCCACGCTCGTCGGGACAGTACCGGGCCCGGCTACGAACACCAACGCTTGGAAGCTGGCAACCGACGTGGCCACCGGCAACACTTTCAACGCAGACGGTTCGGTTACGAACACCTCCACGACCGGCGCAAACTATGGGGACTACCTTACGTTCACCCCCACGAGCGGCAATGTCTACACCCTGTCGGCGACGCTTAGTCCTCTGAACACATCCGGCAACGGTGCTTGGGTGGGCATCGCCTTTGACAACGGAATCGTGGGGGATGGGACCAAGCTGGCGCCGTCGATGCTCGCGCATTACGAGGGTAGCACGGCGACGATCCAAACCTTTACCACCGGGGGTACTGCGTTTAAAAGCAGCGCCTCGCAGGCGCTCGATAAAACCGCCGAAATGGTACTGGATACCACCTCGACGGATTGGGTTGTCAGTTTTTACTACAACGGCACGCTTATCGGAAGCAACACCTATACCACCAACCCGACGGGCGTGGACGGTGTCTCCATCTCTGCAAGTGGGAAGAGCTTTTCCAGCAGCGTGGGAGACTTTACACTGACGGAAGCGTCGACGGCAACCCCCGAACCTGCCGCCATCGGCCTCTTCGGTCTTGGGGCGGTCGGCCTGCTGCTGGCCCGGCGCAAGCGCGCCTGAGTTGCCGCACCGGCAAGCAGATTGGATTTGACATCTTTGGCGTGGCTGCTCCAAGGCGGCCACGCCTTTTTTCTGCGCCGCGCGGGCGGCCGAGCCGCCAGAAACGTGAGAGTCGAACAAGAGAAAGTTGAGCAGGCAGGTTTCACGCTGGCGCGTGATGTAACTAACTTTTTTAAACCGCAGAGGACGCTGGGGTACGCAGAGGTTTCGGCAGTGAGTCCGTTCGCTTCATCGTATCGTCTCCGCGATCTCCGCGGCTCCGCGTGAAATATTGAGTCGCGCTGGCGCGTGATGTAAGTGCTTTTTTATCACGCTAAGAATGAAAGGCGCTAAGAATTCAGCGTGCGGCGCCCCGCTCCAGCGCGTGAAATGTAACCTCGCACCGGCGAATAGGTTGTAAACATAAATAAATCTTGAGAATTTTTCCAGCTTTTACTTGCATACCCGTTGTTTATGCTGTAGACTCCAAGCAGACTGTAGTTATCCGCTGTCAAAAGCGGAGCTGTGAGTCCCCCGATTCGTTCGCCAGCAGGTGTTGTGGCGGGCGGCGGGGCCATCGCAGAGAGCAAGGTAATCAAGGGTACAAGGGTAATAGTATTGGATACTCGGCAGGGAAGATTTGAACTGGATGTCCGCGTACATCCATCAGAACGGAGATGGAACGCGTATCCATTGTTTTTTTGAGTTTTAACCGCTGAAAATGTTGTCCGCAGAATTGGCTTGGAATGTTCCGGGCTGACGGATAGCGAGAGCAAGCGGGATTAAAGAGGAGACATGAGCATGTCAATCCAATCAACGGGCCTGCGAACTGCAGGCAAAACCAAATTGCTCCTGGCAGCCGTCGTGGCCGCCGGGGCGGCACTGGCTTTGAGCAGCACCTCTGCCAAGGCTGATACCATCATTTATCAGGACACCTTTCCGGGAAGCTCGACTTCCACGCTCGTCGGGACAAAGCCAGGCCCGACTACGAACACCAACGCCTGGGCGGTGACAGCCGACGCGACCAGCAGCGGCGACACCTTCAACGCAGACGGCTCGGTTACGAATAGCACCACGACTACCGCAAACTATGGGGACTACCTTACGTTCACCCCCACGAGCGGCAATGTCTACACCCTGTCGGCGACGCTTAACCCTCTGAACACAACCGGCACCGGTGCCTGGGTGGGCATCGCCTTTGACAACGGAATCGTCGCGGATGCGACCAAGCTGGCGCCGTCGATGCTTGCGCATTACGAGAGTTCTACGGCCACCGGGGCCTACGCCAGGGTCCAAGCCTTTACTACCGGGAATACCAAGGTTTACGACAGCAACACCAGCACTACCATCAATCCGCTGCCGCTCGATGAAACCGCCGAAATGGTACTGAATACCACCTCGACGGATTGGGTTGTCAGTTTTTACTACAACAACGCGCTGCTCTCGACCTACACCTATGCCACCAACCCGACGGGCGTGGACGGTGTCTCCATCTCTGCAAATGGAAATAGCTTTTCCAGCAGCGTGGCAGACTTTACACTGACGGAAACCCCCGAGCCAGCCGCGTTCGGCTTCTTCGGTCTTGGAGCGGTCGGCCTGCTGCTGGGCGGTCGGCGCAAACGCGCCTGAGTTGCCGCATCGGCAAGCAGATTGGATTTGACATCTTTGGCGTGGCTGCTGCAAGGCGGCCACGCCTTTTTTTATGCGCCGCGCGCGGAGGCAGGGAATCGTGCTGCGCACGATGGTAAATACTTTTTCTACCGCAGAGGACGCCGGGGTACGCAAAGGTAATGGGGGCGAGGCGTCTCCGGGGGGCGAAGCGGCACATAAATGTGCCGGCTAACTGCGGGTTCGCGTGGGATTTATCTATCCCCGTCCTCCGCGATCCTCTGCGTCCCCTGCGGTTAATAACGTTTTTACCGCTGGGGTAACGAACTTACGCAGAGGTATCGGCAGCGAGTCCGTTCGCCTCATCGCACCCTCTCCGCGATCTCCGCGCCTCCGCGTGAAATATTGAACCACGCTGGCGCGTGACGTAAGTGCTTTTTTGTCACGCTAAGAAAGAAAGGCGCTAAGATTCCGGCAGTGGGCCTGTGCGCTACACCGTATAGTCTTTGCGCTCCTCGCGGCTTTGTGTGAAGCGCGGCCTTGGGCTCTACTGGTCGACCCTTCTACCCTCACCCGCTCTGGCGGCGCAGCCGCCCGTCCTCCGCGATCCTCTGCGTCCCCTGCGGTTAATAACGTTTTTACCGCTGGGGTAACGAACTTACGCAGAGGTATCGGTAGTGAGTCCGCTCGCTTTATTAAATCGTCTTTGCGCTCTTCGCGCCTTCGTGTGAGATACTCTCGTCCCCGTCTCCGCGGCTCCGCGTGAAATATTGAACCACGCTGGCGCGTGACGTAACTAACTTTTTTTAACCGCAGAGGACGCCGGGGTACGCAAAGGTAATGGGGGCGAGGCGTCTCCGGGGGCGAAGCGGCACATAAATGTGCCGGCTAGCTGCGGGTTCGCGTGGGATTTATCTATCCCCGTCCTCAGCGATCCTCTGCGTCCCCTGCGGTTAATAGTTGTTTTTGCCGCAGAGGGATGGGGGCGGGCGTCTCGCCAGTAGTGTCCCGGAATTTGTGATTCCATGGCGTTTTGGTTCATTTCATGGGTCTTGCGTGAGGTGGCGCGGGCGGATGGATGTCGTGGGC